>DAOLFJ010000168.1:0-10007 GCA_035326365.1 Saprospiraceae bacterium
AGCACAAGAGAAACTTTCTGGTGCAAAATCTATATCTGTCGTCTTATATACTATGGTGATAGATACGGTGTTTTTTGTATGTGCGTTGATAGTTTTGTATTTATCTATAGGACCCATCATGATCCGACCTGGCATGGTTGAATTTAGTGATATAGATGGTTACGGCATTACGTTTCTTACCGTATTAGGGTTTATGGGTATCTATGGGTCCATTTTCTTTTATGGTCTATTCATCAATCCAGTCGCTATAAAAAGGTTGTTAATAGTAGTAAGTAGGTTTCCATTGCTGAAAAGGTTCAGAACAGAATTGCGCAATACTGCTTATGATGTAGTGACTTCTGCCAAAGAAATACAACAAAAACCAGCTAGTTTTTTCTTAAAAACCTTTGGGTGTACTATGGGAGCTTGGACGGTGAGATTTCTAGCTATCAACTGTCTTATCATAGCATTTGTAGCAGACTTTGACTCCACTCTATATGACAACTTTATAATTTTCGCACGGTCTATAGCCATGCACACTATAGAAGCTTTTAGTCCGACACCCGGAGCTGCTGGAGTAGCTGAATTTTTATTTGGTGGATTTTTTACAGATTATATTCCCATAGGACTTGCAGCATTGATTGCATTAGTTTGGAGATTGATCGGTTATTACTCTTATCTGATAGCAGGTGTAATTATCATACCAAATTGGTTTGTAACGCTACGTGAAAGAAAAAGACTAGAAAAAGAAGGTATTGTGAATGAATGATAAATCAAAAATCCATACCTATACTTAAATAGAATTTAGGTTTTTGTACTTCTCTTGTTTCTATGCCCCAAGCGTAGTCTCCTTTTATAAAATATCCTAGGAATTGGGTACGCAAACCTAATCCATAACCCATCACAAGAGGATCTCTGAAGTATTCAATCTCCAAATTTATCAAAGGTGGACTCGTCACCGTGACGCTATTCAGTGGATTCTCTGGACCGAAAGGTGATGTACCATGCCATGCAAGCCCTGCGTCATAAAAACCTACAAGCTGCATATTTCTAAAGAAAGTAGATCCTCGATTTTTTCCTAACAAATATTGAAAAAATGGAATCCTTAATTCAGTATTTGTCAATAAATAGGTGCCACCATTCCTAATATTATTGTCGAAACCACGCAACTGAAATGCATTGGCTTTATAAGCAAAATCAGCATCGTCAGGTACTGGAATACTATTGTCAAACTTAGGCAACAACCAGTTTTCCATCCCTCCAAGATAATATAGCATTTTTTGGGATCCAATGGATGTTGCTCCAGCAGCTCTAATGGCCAGCACTGATTTGCTTAATACAGGTATATAATGTCTCGCGTCAAAACCAATAATACCTGTAAACCCAAGTGAAGGGTCAAAGCTAAAACCGTCAATAACTTGCATGTCAAATTGATTAATAGCTTCTACATATACCTTGTATCTCGTGCCATGTTTAATATTCATTGCGGCATCATACGTATTGTCAAAAATATATTCTAATCTTAGACTTACCCTTTTTTCATTTACAGCTGGAGATAAAAAAGAATTATTTTCTGTGCTAAGCTGCAAAAATCTATCTAAACGTAATGATCCAGTTGCTCTGATACTACGATAAATATCAAATGGATATTTCATTTGGTAAAGACCTAGCAGTGTTGTTTTTTTAGATCTTGTAAGAAAATTGTTATTAGGATTTTGAGCATTGTTATACTTATTTGACTTCCTATATAATGCTATTCTCTTGTCAATTCTAGATTTCTTATTATCAAACACTAAAAAATACTCTGATCCCATAAATGTCGTGGGAATCCTGACACCACCTTCTACTGAATAATCTTCAAATAAGTCTTCAATATTGGCCTTAAATAGAATCCCTAATGGTGTTGTAAGCAATTGTTGCCTATCTCCAGTGTAACTTTCTAAGCCTTCAAACAAAATATCATTGTCCATTTTGGTGGTAATGTTATTCAGCGCAAAACGTTTATTTGCTGTGTAAGCTCTTGTATTATTATACGGTTCCACCCTTTTGGTGATTTCTGAATTTTGTTTGATATTAATATTCAAGACTGAAGGTGCATCATTACTCAATTTACTTCTTACAGGCTCAATATTTTGTGGGTCAGGAAAATTACTTTGGAATAAAAATCCAGGTTCTATCACCTTTGTTTTAGGCGATTCTGGAGCTGCAGCAGGTGTTGATATTATTAGGGGATTACTATCACTGCCACCACGTGTTTGGGTTCTATTTGGTGAGACCTTCGTATTGACATCTTTGTTTTCTATAAAAAACTTATACATACCGTCTTTGTAATAGGTTGTGGCATAGGTATTTTGATTAGAAATACTATGATGCCTTATGATGTTCCTATCAAGATTAGATATTGGATAAGAAATATTTTTTCCAATATCATAGATATAAGTGTTATTTATCCCAGATGCATCAGCTAAATAAGCGATATGATTATCATCCATAAGGTATGGAAACATCTCACTCGTATAGGTTGTATTTGTAATTCTCTCCATTTTTTTCTCATCAAATGGTAAAAAGAAAATATCAAAATTGTCTACTGGCAATATGGTATCAAGTCGAAGGTCTAAAAGCGTATCCGATGCTCGATTAGAGCTGAAAAGTATCCCCTTCTTACCTTTATAAGCAATATATTCAGCATGGAGATCATCATAAAAGTCATTAGTGAGGCGGAAATAATTTCGATTCTTTGATTTATAATGGTATAAGTCCGAAAAACCATCCAAACTAGCTGAAAATACATAATCCAAATCATCCATATAACTCATTGAGTAGATTCTCTGGAAATCTGTAGGGATGAGTTGTTCCATTTTTTCATCTTTAGTGATATTGTATTTCATGAGCTTTATTACATCTCTATGTTCGTACAATATGCTTACTTCTGGTTTTGTAGGATGCCATGCCAAGATTGGATAGTTATAATCAGTCTCTTGGAATACATTTTTATAACCATATTTTAATATCCGTTTTTCTTTGCCCGTGGTCAAATCTCGGATTACAACTCTTAGTTTACCTTGGTCATTATAAGAATATAACAATTTGCTGCCATCAGGACTCAATTTAATATTGCTGATAGGTGAATATTTTTTATTGGATAGTCTTATTTCTGAATCCACAGCATTGGGCACAAACTTTCCTTCTTCTTCAACATAATATTGACTATAAAAATTCTTCCAATCTTCCTTCAGTGTTGTGAGATTTGCATTAAGAATGTATTCAAAACTATTTTCTGTACCGCGACTGATTTTAGTCAAATATAGCAAATTTGAAATAGCTGATTTACCATAATTTTGTTCAATATAAAACCAGAAAGAATGGCCAGCAACCCTAGGATGTTCTTCAGCTAATTTATCAAAATTTCTAAATTTTTCTTTCCTAGCCCAAATATCTCTGAGTTCGTCTTCGATGAGATGATTCCAACTAGATGCAGAATAGGCCACTACACCTTGTTTGTACCATTCAGGTATATTCATTAAGACGGCGTTCTGTATGATTTCCTGAAGATTAGACCCAAAAAGCATATTGTTAAAATACACTGTCGCAATCCCTTCTTTGATCTTTTGTCTCAAATTCTGATGATTTCCATCAAAATAAACAAACATCTTATTTCCTACTATTTTTGTTTCGCCCGTTTTGTTTGTAAATGATTCCTCTGTACCTATATTACTTTGTTTTAGGTCTGAAACATCTACATATACGATGATTTCTATTTTATCATTGATGCGATGTTCTAGTACTTTTTGGATCTCATCATGATCTATTTCAGCTAATTGTATGACTGGTTGGGCGATAAAACGAGCTTTCCCATACCAATAGGTGATAAAATTTGGCGTTTCATATTGCCACCAATTATTAAAATCATCATGATACTGGACTCGGTTTTTACCAAACTCAGTATTAATGCTTTGACCAGAAACGGCAAAAACAGCTACAAGATTCAAAAATATAAAAGCGAATCTACTCACCTGTTTATTTTTAATTAGTTAAAATTGTCATATTCAGCACACTTTGATGGACAAACAAAACAATACATATCCTAACGCATCCATCAATATGTGTTGCAAAGTACAACTTAGTAACAAAAGCCGCAAATAAATGATTTAAAAAATATGTCAATTTACATTGTTACGACAATTTAATCATTTGTAAACAAGATATCTACAAAAAACTTAAGCCTAAAGTCCCTTTCAAGAGATTCAAATTCGCTCTTTATAAAATAAAAAACTGTCTACTATTACATCATTATCTACTTCCACATCGTAGCAAGCATGTCCCACATTTTCTAGTAATGCAAACTTAATGGCCCCATTGTAGTTTTTTTTGTCACTACGCATTAAGGCGATTAGTTCTTCTTTGGGTTTAAGATATTTGGGGTTATGCCCATAGATTCTGGTGATCGTATTCCGAATATCAAATAATTCTGTCTCCGTGATATTCCCTATTCGATATGATAGGTAAGATTCGCTAACCATACCTATAGCAATTGCCTCTCCGTGTAAAAGTGGGGACTTACTATCCATCCAATATGATTCTACAGCATGTCCTATGGTATGACCAAAGTTTAAAATTTTGCGCAATCCTTTTTCATTAGGATCCTTTTCTGTCACACCCTTTTTTATCAATACAGAATCATAAACCAATTGGTCGAAATCTAAAGATGTCACATCGCCCACTTTAGAAAGAACAGACCATGCATTTTTGTCTGCTATTAAACCATGTTTGAGAAGCTCTGCATACCCACTTCTTATCTGATCAGTATCTAGCGTCTTTAAAAATGGCGTAAATATAAAAACATAAGAAGGGTCTTTGATTACACCCACCATATTTTTAAATCCCATCAAATCTACACCTAGTTTACCACCTACCGAAGCGTCTACTTGACTCAATAATGTAGTAGGTACTTGGATAAAACGAATGCCTCTCATATACGTAGCTGCACAGAAACCTCCTAGATCCCCGATGACTCCGCCACCAAGGTTAATCACGACAGAATGTCTATCAGCACCATTTTGCATAAGTTTGGTCCAAACGAACTGACAAGTTGCTAAGGTTTTGTTTTGCTCTCCTGAAGGTATTTTTATGATCTGACAACTGATATCTACGTGCTCAAGTAAGATGTGTAAGCAGAATTTTTCAGTATTCTCATCTACAATTATAAAGCATGTCGATGGATTCATATTTAAAAGTGCTCCTTCAAATGCTTTCCAATCATTAAAATGGATTTGGTAATTTGTACAATCAATGAATTTCATATTTTTCAAACGCCTTTTGATCTTATTATAAAAGAAAAGTAATCCCAAAGATTAGGAGTATTAAATAAACAATCGGGTCTTGAAAATAGAAAAAGGTGGGCTTAAACGATTAGAATCTAAACTTAAATACTGGCAAAGCATTGTTTAAACGTTCTCTGTCAGATATAGTAAATGTTGGTTTGACATTTTTGTTTATATATTTATTGCCAAAAGAAATGTAATTTATTCCTCCTACCATGAATACAATCAATATGTCAAATATCTGCATGATAAAGTATTTTGATTCTCTTTTTATCCAATAATAAACTTAAAATCATCAAGCTTATTGTCTAATAAAGACGCAAAATAAAGCAAAAGTTTCAATAAACTTGCAATTATTTTTATTTTAACTAAATTATATTATAAAAATGCATAAAGTAACTTTTGAAAACTCAAGCATGCATTTGTTTATAAATTTGACAATCAATATATTAACTTTTTGGAAGGACGATTTTTAAAAACATGGTTTTTCAAAGAAATTATTTATTATTGTTCAAGTGGACAGATACTTGATATTAAACATTAAAATTATGAGAATTGGACAATTTTGACCTACTTGAAGGATTTGATACAAGAATGCATTCTTAAGATTAAAGCTAAGAGTGTGTTTAAATTTTGGGTTAATTGTAAAGACTTATTATAATTTTATATTTTGTCTTAAACCTTTAACGAGTAACATTATCACACCACTTCCACCGTCCTAAGTGAATATGCCAATGGTTTATCATTAAAAAGTATCTTAGTTTTTGCCCAGGTAGATTGGAATAAAGCTGATTTCCTATATTGTTGTAGTGCATCATCAGAAGACCATCTACTGTGTGTATAGTATACGTTGGGATGGTCTTGGTCTCGCATAAGAGCCAAATATTCACATCCTTCAAAAGCTTTAATGTCATTTTTTGACTCGGCAAATACGCCCAAAAATGTTTCTATATGTTGTGGATCGAAACTAAGTCTTACTATTCTTGTGATCATCTAATAGAAGTTTATCTGAATCATTTCATTTTTGAAGAGATTGAGCATAGAACTTGCTTTGTCCATATTCATAGCGATCTCAAGATAGCCAGAAGAGTTAAAAAATGCTAATGGATCGCTAATGGAAACATCACCATAATCTTTGGACAAGAAGGTGATAGGATCATTTTGTTTGTAGTATAAAGCAAAACTACGTCCATTGCGCACTTTTTCGAAGTGATCTTTTTTAAGATTTACTATGACATTTTCGAAATGATCTATGTGAATGATGGTAGCCCTTATTTGATTGGAAGTGATGACGGGCTGGATCACAAGTTTTTTATTAAAGTTGGCTACTTTTGGACCTATTTCTTCTATTGGCAAACCGTGGCCCAAGTAAGCAGTGGCGTGAGCAAAAATGGCATTAACAGATGTAATGTCAGGATTGGGCGGATTTATGAGATATATCTTTTCTTCGTCTAAATCGTCAAAGATCAGTGAAAATACACCATTATTGGGGCCGATAAAAAAATGTCCATCTTTTGCAAAACAAATATACTCACTTTTTCTTTTGTAGTTACAATTGACAGCTATGACGTGTATCGATCCATCAGGAAATGATTTTATAGCATTAGAAACATAAAATGCTGCCTGTACGATGTCGTATCTGTCGGTTTCGTGGCTGATGTCAATGATAGAAAAATCATTTTTGCTTGTCAAGATGGATGCTTTCAGCTCAGCTACATAATAATCTTTTGTACCATAATCCGTGGTCAAAGAAACAATTTGCATTAAAAAGACGTTATTTTTTTAAAATTTATCGCACATCACTATCAGAATTTCAAATAAAGTCCAATATTTGTGTGCAAAGAAATGAAGAAATATTTATATATTATAATTTTTTACAATATATAATTCAGTAATGTGTAATTTAGTATTATTTGTATCATAGACCGTTTTAAACATCATCAAACAAAAGTTAAATATTGAGCGAAATAATTTTAACCATCGAGGGCATTGACCCACTAGATCTATACGGTGAAAACAACGCAAAGTTAAATTTATTAAAGAAGGCATATCCCGAAATTCAGATCACATCACGCGGTAATCAGGTAAAACTGAAAGGTGACAAAAAAGGTACTGATGAAGTCAAAACCAAATTAGAGATCATGATCAGAATGATCCAAGAGAAACATGATTTCAGTACCCAAGTAGTGGAAGATCTCTTAGTGAGTGATCATGCTGCTGATAATAAAATAAGTCAACATTCTGCAGGTGGTGTCATCGTCTATGGCAAAAATGGCCAACCTATCAAAGCCAAGACTAAAAACCAAAAGCTACTAGTAGAATGTAGCGAAGCCAATGATATCGTATTTGCTATAGGTCCTGCCGGTACTGGAAAAACGTATACTGCAATGGCACTTGCGATCAGAGCATTAAAATCAAAATTGGTAAAAAAAATCATACTTACCCGGCCAGCTGTAGAAGCTGGCGAGCACCTTGGTTTCCTTCCTGGTGACATGAAAGAAAAAGTAGATCCATATTTGAGACCATTATATGATGCGCTTGACGATATGCTACCAGCTGAAAAACTGAATTTTCTTATTACTAATAGAATCATCGAAGTCGCTCCACTTGCATTTATGAGAGGACGTACCTTAGACCATGCTTTTATCATACTCGATGAAGCACAAAACTGTACCACTACTCAGATAAAGATGTTTCTCACAAGAATAGGACCTTCTGCAAAAGCTATCATCACAGGAGATTTATCTCAAATAGATCTACCAGGTCACCAGAAGTCAGGTTTGAGAAAGGCTTTAAATATTTTGGCACCCATAGACGGTATCGGTCAGCTATTCCTTAGTGCCGAAGACGTGGTAAGACATAGGCTTGTCAAAGAAATCATCAAGTCTTATGACGAAGCTGACGAACTAGACCAAGCTGAAAAACTTAAAGAAAGAGAAGCAAAAGACGCCGCAAGAGAAGCATATAGAGATTCAAAACAAGATCAAGAATGACATCAAAAATTAAATATCAAGGTAACCTACGTACCGAGTGTACGCACATCAGATCAGGACAATCCTTCATTACGGATGCTCCCATAGATAATAATGGCAAAGGTGAAGCTTTTTCTCCTACAGATTTGACAGCTACATCTCTAGGTACTTGTATGATTACGGTGATGGGGATCTCTGCTCGCAACCATGGCATAAATATAGATGGTGCCGAACTAGAAATCACCAAACATATGGCCGCAGATCCTAGGAGAATATCGCAGATAGATGTCAAAATCTTGATGCCTTCATTGCCATATACGGACAAAGAGAAAAAAATATTAGAAACAGCTGGTAGAACTTGTCCAGTCGCATATAGCCTTCATCCTGATATAGTGCAATCATTAGATTTTGTCTGGCCAGAATAGCTATGAAAAGTTTAACGATATCTTGTAAAAACCAAACCATAAAAGGTGAAATAACCCTGAGTGGGTCCAAAAGTATTTCCAATAGGGCGCTACTTATTAGAGCTTTGTGTGAGGAACATTTTGAAATTCACAATCTTTCTGATAGTGACGACACCGTCACCATGGAAAACCTTTTAAACAGCAATTCAGATGTTTTGGATGCCCATCATGCGGGTACTACTTTTAGGTTTTTGACTGCTTACCTTTCAACTCAAGATGGAACGCATGTACTTACAGGTTCAGAAAGAATGCAACAGCGACCAATAAAAGCCTTAGTTGATGCATTAAATTTCCTTGGCGCAGACATTACCTATATAAAAAATGAAGGATATCCACCATTAAAAATAAGTAGTCATAATACTGTTTGGAAAAATGACATCACCTTACCAGCAAATATCAGTTCGCAGTATATCACAGCGCTACTACTGATTGCTCCTACCCTACCTGATGGATTGACTATCAGGCTAGAAGGTGAGATTGTGTCAAAACCATATATCGAAATGACACTAGGTATGATGGATTATTTTGGTGTAAAAGTTATAACAGATTGGCAAAACCAAATGATCTCGATAAGTCATCAGGCATATGTAGCTAAAGACTTTTTTGTAGAGGCAGATTGGTCGGCGGCATCCTATTATTACATCATTGCCGGGCTAAGCAAAAGTACTGACATTGTCCTGCATGGACTACAAGAAGACAGCCTTCAAGGTGATGCGGCAATAGCACAAATTGGGCGCAAATTTGGTGTAGAAACTGTTTTTGGAAATAAAAGTATTCGGATAGTAAAAGATGAAAAGGCAAATATTCCTGAGTTTTTTGAATATGATTTTATCAAAGAACCCGACATTGCACAAAGTGTGTCAGTCCTGTGTGCTGGTCTTGGAGTCAATGCACTTTTCACTGGATTACAGACACTTCGCATAAAAGAAACAGATAGAATAGCTGCTTTACAAAATGAACTTCAAAAAATAGGTGTTTTCATCACCAAAATGCCAGCCAAATTCTCAAAGAAGACAGGTGTAGAATATTATATGCAAGAAGGCAAGGCCGTGATTGAACAAGGCGATGCACCAGTTTTCGAAACTTATAACGATCATCGTATGGCTATGGCTTTTGCACCATTAGGTCTTGTAGGAAATGTGGGAATAAATGATCCTAATGTAATATCAAAATCATATCCAAATTATTGGAAAGACCTTATAAAATTAGGGTTTCAAATGGAGACAAATTGAATTTTAGGTTAAAATTAGCTATAATTGGTTTGATTTGGT
>DAOLFJ010000169.1:0-9987 GCA_035326365.1 Saprospiraceae bacterium
ATGGTTTTAGGCATTTTGTTAAGGTAGGTTTAAACTCATGAATAAGTACTCCTAACGCATTTTTGATCGACTTGCAAAGGTAGTAAGCAATAGCAAAGATTTAACTTTATGATGAAGGAACAGTCCTGCCGTACCCGTCGTGCCGACGTAAGGAGGCATGATCGTGGTCATGGCTTGTTATGAATAGTTTCTTCTCTATTTGAATAAATTTTATGCATTTCATCAGATGTTAAGTCTCCGTTCAGCCATTTTACTATATTATTGAATCGTGATTTGAGATCTACTTTTGAATTAATTATCTGAGTACCAATAAAACTATGGTTAGGATTCATTTCATCTTCATGTATTACCCCTTCATCCTGAACATCATTGTACACATTCAAGGTTGAGAAAAATTCATTGTTTATTTTAATTGATGATGATGAAGTATCAAAATATTGGAACAATCGAAGAAAGAATAAAGAATTTTCTGTTTTGACTTCATACCTATTAACTGTTGACTTTAGATTTGGTTTGAATCGATATTCTTCCCTATTGAGCCTTTGAATTTGATCTGTAAAAACAAAAGTCTTATCAAAAACACAAAGACTATCTATTGACTGAAACAAATAATTAAGTTTATTCCACTTTATATTATGTTCCTGATGATCATAATATTCTCTGATTATTGTGCAAATTCTTTTTGATGAAAGATTGCTTGAAAAGGCAAAAACACCTTTATAAAAAGGAATAATTGATTGTCTAATATTTGATACTTCATTTAGTAATTTAAGAGACTCTGTCAATTTATCCTTTGTAAGTTTTGATTTTACTTCTATTATCGCTCTAACGGATTCGATCTTAACTACAACAATATTGTTTTCTCTAAACAACGGAATGTAGTTATGGGAATCATAAATTATAATATCAATTTGTCTTGGGCATCCTTCAATAAATCCAGATGAAATACTAAACTTTTTTGGCAAATATTTAGATAGAACATTTTTAAGTAGATCCTCTCTATATGAACCAATCGTTCCTGGATGATTAATTATCTCCGTAATTCGTTTGCTCTTCTGCTCTAATTCTTGGGCAATAGAAGATAAGAATTGGTTCTTGTTATAAAATTCTCTGTTTTTGAATGATGGCTCCAGAAATATTTTTTTACGACTTTTAGAAGGGAGTAAATCTTGGTGGGCGATCATTATTTTCAAATGAGCTGATATTTCCTCTTTTGTCAAATCTGATTTGGTTGCTAATTGATTCTTTAATTTGTCAATTTCTATTCTTTTATCTGGAGCTGCTGAGATG
This sequence comes from Saprospiraceae bacterium, assembly GCA_035326365.1. Classification (GTDB taxonomy): domain Bacteria; phylum Bacteroidota; class Bacteroidia; order Chitinophagales; family Saprospiraceae; genus OLB9. Next base: position 1,291 of record DAOLFJ010000169.1, read on the forward strand.
AATGTTAATGCTACTTTTATATTATCGTAATATTGATGAGCAACTCTCTTATACTTAGAATTTCGATACCAACCGTCGTCTCCCATCATATAGAATGGAACAAGTTCACCAATGTATTCATCGAAGTAAATTTTTTCAACTTTAACTCTACTTCCATACTCTGAAACCAAAAAATACCGGTCGTTATCGTAGTCCTTATAAGCATTCAGCTTGACAACATTGCAGTAATCTGAGCTTAAATCAATATATGAGTGAAATTCACTTGGTTTCATTCTTATTTTAAAATTCGTGATTGTTTACAAAATCCTCTTTAAGTACTGCATCATAATCGTTCTTATCTATTATATCATCAATATGTCTAAATTCAATATTTGATTTTTCTATCGCATAATCTTGTTCGATTTAAAAGCCTCTTCCTTTAATTGGGTCTTCGATTACCTTTCCTGGAACTACAAAGCATTTACTATTTTTGCCAAAACTTTCCTTAAACATTATTAGATTCTTGAAGTCATCGGTTGGCATTCTATGAATTCTTGTTACAGTAATGATCATATCCATCTTCGGAGCTTCATATTCATCCATAATTCTTTTCATAGTGTTATGAATGTTCTGTGAGAAATGAGCATAGTATCCTTGCGGCTTATTTGGAACTTCACCTTCAACTAATGATATCCTTAACTCATTATTTGGATCATGATTTGATATAACTTTTTGCCACTGTTTAAATATCTCTACACCTGCTTCCAAATCCTTGAAAATAACAACTAAATAAGGAGATAATCCTTCTTCATATGATACGATATAAGCTACACCATTCCATTCAGCCTTATCCCATAATTCTGGATCAATTAGACTTGTAAAAAACATTGTTTTTCTTGGTTTTGTCTCTAATTCTCGAAGTTTACCCAGTCTTGGCTTGGACTTTTTAACACCTCTTAGTCGCCAATAAAGAGCATCATATTGGTCTTCATCGTCGACATTGTAAAATGTTGAACCTTTCAATGGATCAGGTATTACGTTATTAGACCCTTCAGAGAATATTACAGGAATGAATCGTTTGTTTAACGTTCCTTGATGATATAATTCTTGATATATTAAATGTCCTTCCCATGTTACTCCATGGCCTTTTCCTTTTTCCTCATAGCCCATTACTCTATTATAGTAAGTTTCAGTACATACACTTAATACAAAATCTGCGTTTTTAATATTCTTCTGCATCCATCTTGGCCAACCTTCTTCAGGAGAATCTTCGTATTGATCCAAAATACAATCAATACCCTCTGATCTCAGTTTGTTCGACAGATTAAACACTCTTTCTTGGTGCTCTCTATTGTCATGACTATAACTTATAAATACTATTGGGTTTCTTTCGATCATATTTCTATTAGGTTTTAATTTGACCTAATTATGCACAACTTACTTATTTCCTCAACTCCATTTTTTATAAAATCCTCGTAACTCCTTGATTTTCTGCCCATATTAAATATATAAATATACGAAAGTTTGTTAATAAGATTCAATTTTAAACTTCTGTTATACACTTGTACACAGAAAGTTATAAAGTATTGAAGGCTGTCGTTACCAATCATTCTGCTTCCTATTTCATTACGCTAAGGCAAATATAAGATTATTTATGAATGGTGGATATCATTATCCCTATTATTCTAATAAATCTCCTATCCTGACTAATATGTATCTTAATCAGCATTACCCATTATAAAAAAACGCTGTCGGACTGCAAAAGTAAGCACTATAACACAGTCTGGAAATATAACTTTTGTTAGACTCAAAATAGATTCAAAAATCGAATTATTAAAAAAAATGATAACTTACGTCATTTTTTATGATTGACCCAAAAAACCAACGATATGGATCACCAAAATCTTCAAATAGAGACCATCACCCAACAAAAATTTTATGAACTTTGGGAAGAGACAAGAAGTCATGTGACCGATGATGAAAACCAAATATATCAATTTTTTAAACCCTATATCGAGACGATTCCCAAACTAGTCTTGGGTGAGTACTACTGGCAAATATTTCTGAATACACAACCATTTCCAAAAATTCTTATGGTCGATGGTTCTGTTAAAAAATTGACATCTATGACTACAGATGAACTTCTAGAAATAAGCCCTGAGATATTTTTCTCACGATACAAAGATGAAGATTTGCTTTCAATTATGACCTATATTGCGATCATTTTTCCCAAAATATTCAGTCTCGCTCCGCATCTACGTGAGAACTTTAACTTCACGTTGTATGCCAGAATAATGAATGATGACAACGAATACAAATGGAATAGTATCCAATATCCTGCCCTTTATTTTGATGAAAATGATCAACTACTTTATGGTATGGTACTCTACACTGACGTCGACCATCTCATGAAACCGGATGTAACATCTATCATGACTGTACTAGATGCTACCATGCCACAAAAACAGTTATTTACGTACTACTCATCCACAGACCAACAATGGATAGAAAAGCCCTACCCCAATACTAGTCAAAGAGAAAAAGAAATCATCGGCCTGCTGAGTCAAGGTAAATCAAGCAAACAAATCTCTAATATACTTGGTATTACAAAAAACACCGTTGATAATCATAGGCAGAGATTATTGAAAAAATTTGGTGTACAATCATCAGCTGAACTGGTGATTAGAGCTATGAATTTATAAAATGTGATTAATTGGTCTAATTTTTTATTTATAAATTCATTTCCATAATTTCATATTTAGTTTCATTACTATCTATGTAAAATGATCAGTTATTCTTTTTTTGTCTTCAGTTTCCTTGTCGTTTTTGTGATATAATTCGATAAAGATAATCTTTTGTTCGTCAGGAAAATAAGAGCATATACCAATCGTAGACCTGAATTTACACCTCTTTCCTTCAATGCTTTGCAAGCTATCTTTTTAACCTTAATAACACAAGTTTCAATTCCCAAATTATCAATCCGATAACTAAAGGGCGGACTTTCTCCCGGCTCATCGTTCAGGTCCAATTTTACAACATCTAAATCATCCTGAAGGGTACGATACTTCTTGAGAAGCGTTTTTAAGTCTTTTCTAAATTCTGGAATATCATCAAATTTAATCACTTTCTTCGTCTTTATAAACCCTAATTGAATAAGGCGGTCTCCTATAAAAAGCTAATTCATAATTAATTTCATTACCATCTTCAGACGCTTTCCAAGGTTTGTCCCCATGCGAATATTCACTAATCATATTGGCAGACCAATCACTCATTTGCTCAATCACTCTATCTATCACTTCTTTTTCAGCACCGTTGAGCATGGTTAAATCCGCAGAAATCAGAGGAATATATCGGGTTTGATTTTTACCAAAATAGGTAACTTTGATTCTTTTTAGCGCTCCGTCCTCTACCATTTGATGTATGATGGCATCCAGCTTTTGGGGCACAGGACCAAAAGGTAATTTGCGATACGTAGCACCTGTCAAATGCTCTTCATGCAATTCGTAATAATTGAAGTCTATAAAATATAGTAATTTATATAGGACTGCTTCGCCTACATTGGGCTTACCTGCACAGCGTCCTAGAATATAGAGCAGCACTTGCTTAAATTTATTGACTTGTAACTTCGGTACAGATATCCGTTCTTTATGGGTTGTATCTGTAGCTACTTTACCTTCCAAATGTTGACTCACTGAAAAATTTTCAGACATAATCTCATCCAATGAAAATGACAAAGTATAGGATAGCTTTTGCAATTCAAAAATATCAATGCCTCTATTTCCCAATTCGATTTGGGCTAATGAAGATCGAGAAATGTTGACAGTTTTTGCCAGCTCTTCTTGCGACATACCTTTCACTTTTCGGAGTTCTGATAATCGCTGACCTATTTGCTTTTGTGATATTGTTGCGTTCATAACTATTTTAAATATACTAAAATAATAGAACAAATATACAAAATGTTTTAAATTCAAACATTTTATTGTTCTAATTTCAAACTTATTTGACTCAAATATAAACCTAGCTACTTTCTACTAACGATATTTCACTAAAAAACACTCTAAACTTACGATATATCGATGCCATTGAAATATAAATGACACCAAAGTGAAAAAAAATCGATTTGTTTGCAACGTTTTGTGATCAGATAGTTACTTAGTATTTGATAATATACTAATTTTTTAATTCAATTAATTTTTTACAAATGAAAAATGTTTTATTACTTTTATTGATGATCGGAATGTTCTCATGTGCCAAAGAAGATGCTTCCGTACTTACAACAAGTCTAAGTGGCACTTTAAAATGTATCAATGACAATCCGCTAGAAGGGATGACCGTAGATGCTACAGACGAAAACGGAACGGTGACATCTACAATTACAAATGCAACTGGCGAATTTACTTTTGCGGGACTTAATCCTGGCAATTACAAAATTCATGCTAGGACTGACAACTATTATGTGTACACAGATGCCGAGTATGATACCATTATTGCTGACGTGTGGGCGCTAATACTAGGTCAGAAAAACCCAAGAAAACAAGATTTAATAGCTTACCATATGATCGATTTTGATAATAAGATCACCACATATGATAAATTACTATTTCAAAAAATGAAAGACCAAGAATATACTGTGATTGATTATATGCCTTGGAGACTGATCAAAATGGATGACTTTGAAAGTGGAAATATTTATGCAGAGGATAATATAACTACTACAGTGGTAGAAAATGTAGAAACGAATGTGGAAATTTTAGCATTCTATATAGGTGATCCTGACGGAAATAGATGTCAATAGACAAACAATAGAAAATAAACCTAATAATAACATGTAAGTATGTGCACTACTTACATGTCATTTTAAAAGAAAACTTTTATTAACTTTGCCTATTCACGATTTATTACGGTACAAAAGAATCGTTACCAAAATTATCAAATATTTCTAATCAATATCACCTGCACCATATGACCACTTTAATAAAACCAATAAAATATTTGGGGTTTATCATTTTGACATCACTTTTATTTCCATCTTGCACTAAGGAATGTTGTTATGATGGCAATCCCATAGAGAATGATGATGCATTAGATATCATCGATAACAATGAGCTTTCTGATACACTTTTTAACGTCTCTATAGGAGGAACTTTAAAAAGTATAAGCGGAAAGCCTTTAAAAAATATTACCATTATTCTTAAGGATACGTTGGGTAGGGAGTTCAAAATAATGACTGATGATGAAGGGAGTTTTGACAGAACAAAACTGTTGAGTGGTGTATATCACATTCGATTTGAAAATTTGCCTTCGTATGCATATAGTTTTGACGAATATAATACCATCATTCAAGATATTTCAAATATAGTCACAGGACAAAAAGTAGCGTCAAAGGCTGATACATTAGCTTATCATGTGGTAAATTTTGACGACGGAATTACTACTTTGGATAAGATTTATTTCACTAAATTTCAGGATGGACAAGACGCTTTAGGTAATTATCAACCATGGAGATTGATCACTCGTACTGATTTTGATAATGGGAATTTAAATATCAATGATAGCCTAGAAGTGCAAGTCAAAGATAATGAAGACCTTTTTTTTGATATAATCCTAATATACATAGGAGACCCTACCGGCTTTACCATTTAGCATTGAACATTACCAAAGATATAATAAAAAGAGTGCAGGATCGTGATCGGTCTGCATGCAAGTTAATATACGATACGTATAGCAGCGTGTGTCTTGGTATTTGTCTTAGGTACGCAAGAAAAAGAGTGGATGCAGAAGACATGCTTCAAGATGGTTTCTTGGAAGTTTTTCAGAGCATACACACCTATTCATTTAATGGTTCATTTGAAGGTTGGTTAAAAAAAGTAATCATACATCAGGTTTTTAATTACATTAGAAAACACTATAAAATTTCTAATGAAATCGAAGAGTTTGAATTTGTCGAAGCCTCCGTACAAAATGACCATTCATTGGAAGAAGTCGAATTATTATCCATCATAAACTCAATACCTGAAAAGTACAAAATTAGTTTTAACCTTCATGCCATTGAAAAATACAGTCATAAAGAAATAGCTGCCTTATTATCTATTGAAGAAAGTACTTCCAGGTCACAATTTTTAAGAGCTAGGAATATGATAAAGAAGAAGTTAGAAGATATTCAGAATTTCGAAAATAAAATATCACAACATGGAGCATGATATAGACAAATTGACTGATAAATTATCAAAGCTAAATATTGAACCAAGTAGAGCGTTATTTGATGATATTTATGCAAAATTTGATAAAAAACGAAAAAGGAGAATCGCATGGTGGTTGTTTCCTATGTCTCTGACTTTATGTACATTCCTATTTTTAGGATACTATTTTGTTGTGTCTAATAATGTACAAAAAAACCAAACAAATCCATCAAAAACCCTTACAAATAGCCTTAAAACAAACATAGAAAGAAAAGTAGAAATAATAGAAGTATGTCCAACTCTTAGCACAGAAAGTATTCCAAAAACCTATAAAGAAAACAAGCCAAAACCTAAAATCATATCAAGTAAAGCAAACATTGACCAAAATAAATTTGCAATTGGACACGAAAAAAACATCTTAAATACAAATTACCCTACAGATACTCAACAAAACAATAGTGATATGAGTAACCTTATGGAGCATACACAATCAGATCAATTAAGTGAAGAAAACAATCTAAACAAACCGTCATTAGAAAGCCTCAATGAAGATCATAATCTCACTATAAATCACCAATCATATGATAACGACATTTTACAACTTGATGGGTTGGTTTTCAAAATTGAATATAAACATAAATTTTCAATTCCAAGTGTAAATATCATTCAAAAATCACTACCAAATGAGGAACCTTTAGCCAAAGGATTGATTGATGTTTATTTTGGGACAGGCAAGCAACAATTTTGCTCCTATGCCACAGCTGACAAAAAAAATTATGGTATAGGAATTCATTACCGAGTGTATAAAAATATCTATCTCCGAATGGGTGCAAGCAACACATCGATGTACTATTCGTATGAATTTGATAGCAAATTAAGGAATCGTTTTGGTCAGACAGACAAGTTCCCTGCACTCAGTTTACTCGATCACAGAGTTCAGACCATTTCAAATAAAATAGATTATAAAGCCCTAGATTTGGGTATCACAGCAAATATATTTAACCATCGAAAACATCAAATATTGGCATCAATTCGCCAAGAATTCATTCTCTCATCACAACAAGTATTTCAGTACGGCTTAACACAAAACGGACAATATCAGTATCAACATACAAATAATAGTCTTCAAACCCATCAAGTCATTTCTACCCTAGTGTATAATTACAAAATTAGAAAAGACATAGGTTTAGGTTTACACTTATCTCACAGTTATAGCTTCTATGATTTGGGAATGGAACGTGAAAGATATTCAGGAATTAACTTTGGTTTGAACATAATATATGGATTGTAAAGTGTTGCATTAGCGATAAATCACTAATGCTCCGCTTTGAAGAAGGCCGTATATTTGCAAAACCAAAAAACAAGTAACACATGCGCTTGGCATTAATATCACGTTCCAAATTAAGAATAAGCTTTTTAGCAATTGCTATTGGTATTTGTCTGACATGTCAAGCTCAACTCCCAGAACCAAGTCAAGAGTTCCGTGGTCTTTGGGTCACTGGATTCAAAGCAAATGTACTCGGAAATACTGCCGCAGAAGATGCATTGATTGCTTATGCTGTGGCCAATGATTTTAACTATTTGATATGTACCAATATGTTTCAGATACTCACTGCATCGTGTGGGTCATTTACACCAGATATGATGGCATTGCAAACCTTCGTCGCCAAAGCACATGCAGAAGGTATCGAATATGTGAGTGGTAATGTTGGGGCACTTGCCACCGCTGAAAAAATACAAGATTATAACAATTGTGGATCTGTCAGCAATGCGCAAAAACTAGATATGATTACTTATGAATGCGAATTTTACAATGCGGCCACCAACAGTTCTTGTCCTAGCTACGCATCTTATATCAGTCAACTCTCAGCTATAAAAAGCATTTGTTCATCTACCACGTCCAGTGTTTTGGGTCGTCCATTGGTATGTGAAGCATACATCGGTGGTGAAGGAAGTACTGGTTTGGTTTTGACTTATTCATCAGAAGCTGAAATGGAAGAAATAGCCACAGTAGCAGACCATATTTTGATAACCTATTATCGTCCTATGCCATCTAGTTCGGGTGGTAATTTTTTCAATTGGACCATTGACAGATTAGATTGGATTGCTAAAACAGGTACACCTAGTAACATAGTGATTTTACTTAAATCCAGAAATACAGATGCCAATAATATGAATGCATATTTGGCAGCATATCCAGGATCACATTATGATGCAGTGAGGGATCCATTTTTATCATGGGTCGAAGGTATGTCTTACAATCCATCACTCACCAAAGGATATAGAGAAAATTATGATGATGGCACCTATCCATGGTTAGATGGCATACAAGTCAAAGGTTTTACTTGGTTTGAGCATTTGGCCAATATGGCACTAGGACCATTGCCTATTGAAGTCATCAACTTTGAAGTAAATAAAGACATAAATAATCACGTAAATATCAAATGGACTACTGCATCTGAAGTAAACAATGACCACTTCGAAATACAAAACTCAGCAGACGGTCATCAGTGGCAATTTGTATCTCATGTAGCCGGAA
>DAOLFJ010000170.1:0-9972 GCA_035326365.1 Saprospiraceae bacterium
TTGAAGTCAGGTTTATAAGATATTGATTATAAGGCAATAAAAATTTAAACATACTCTAAGAGAACCAGACATTTTGGTTAAAATAATTTGCTATTTATACATTGCAAAGTTCCATTTTGGTAGCGATTAAGTAATAACATAATTTGTATCAGGCGACTATTAGTTTGTGAATGGTGTTATTGAATCCAAAACTATTTGTTCAGCGACCCTTTTTTTATAGTTTTAATTATTCAAAGGATAAAGCCAAAATGTCTATTTTCACATTGACTGGATAACATATTCAATTTCAATAGGACACACAGAATCTTGACAAGTAAACTTTTTTTCGAATAAAAACGTTAGCTAATACAAATAAATAAATATGGCAAATACATTAGATAAAGAACTCGTGAAACAATCCTTGAAGGAATTGATGGTTGAAGAGCCAGATTTTTTTAAAGAATTACTTTCTGAACTATTTCAAGAAGATGAAACTGTTGATGAGATAAAATATAAAACATTGACAAACAAAAATTTTAAAAGATTTGATGAGACATTTAGAAATTTAGCTTGATGAAATATTTAACTAAAAAATTGATCGTTCAATTTAATAAGGAAACCATTGATGCTCATGGTGGTAATTTTAATCCTCCATATAATTTCCTTCATGAAGAAAATTTGGACTATCTAATAGAAGCTATTCATTCAGAATTGTTCGGACAACAAAATGTATCCAACTATTACAGACAAAGCTGCTGTCTATTGCTATAATATTATTTGTAACCACATTTTTAGTGATGGGAATAAAAGAACTGGCTTACTAGCGTCCTTAAACTTTTTAAACATTAATGCATATGATATAAGCCAGGAAGTCAACAATGATATTATGACAAACTTCATTTTGGCAGTAGCTTCAGGAGAAGTGTCATTAGATGAATGTAGAAAATGGTTTGCAGAAAAAACAGAATCAATATAGCTAAATTATAAACTACCTCCTTTTACAAGTTCAAATCCGCCTTCTGCAAACTCTCCCCATTTGCATCACCTTTTCGTACTAATTTTGTGGTATTACTAATAATAAAAGTCATAAAATGGAACGTCGCAATTTTTTACAATCCACTGCATTGCTAACAGCTTTTGGCATACCGTCTTCATCTATTTTTTCATTATCCACAGATGCTATCGATCCTATCAAGCCATTTCTTTTGCCTGGACAACCACCTCTAAATCATAATGGTGGTATGGACATCAAAGTTTGGGTCAGAAATCAAGCCACAGGTGGTCTTTTTTCAAGTGTCGAGTGTGCAGTAGCGCCGAAAATAATGGGACCAGTCCCCCATGCTCATAAGGAACTAGACGAACTTATGTATGTCGTCGAAGGCACAGCGAGTGTTCTATTGGGAGATGAAGTCGTGCAAATCAAAGCAGGTGGATGGCACATGAGACCACGCATGATAAAACACACCTTCTTTAATGCATCTGATGAACCACTCAGGTTTATTGATATGTATTTTAACCAACCTTTCGAAGAATACCTTGAAACAATTTTCCACAAACTCACTCCAGAAAACGGATATCCAAGTGGCTCTGAAAAAAAAGGTCTTGAAATAAAAAGGCTATCAGAAAAATTCGGTCTTATACGATTTGACAATGCACAAGAGGAGAAACAACAGTTGATAAAAGAATACGGTCTTATGCCTGATTAATTGAGTTTATAATCAAGATAATAAGTTAATGAATAAGACATTGGCAATAGTATAAACCAATATTACTTTACCTACTTACTTTCCACAGTTAGCTTCATAATCTGCCAAAACAGCATTGGATGCTTCCTCAAGTTTAGGTCCGCTTAGTCTGCCTTTGTCTTTGAATCCTTTCAGTCCTTTGTCAGGTTTGATTTTGTACTTGCCTGTTTCGTGTTTGTTTACCACAAATGGACAATCTTTAAAGAAGTCTTCAAAACTTGTATCTTCTATAGACTTAGGCTTTTCGATATCTCTTTTGATGAGAATATCATAAGAAGACTTGGCATCGTCTATATACTTTTGTATTTTAGCTTCGTCTTCATAATCTTCGTCAGCTATGGAAGGTGGTAAGTAAAATTTGAGCAATGAAATTTTACCTTCTTTTATGACTTCTGCAAAAAACTCAGTATTTTTTTCATCTTTGAACTTACCGAAAGCTGATTTCAGTTTATTATCTTCTTTTTCACCTTTCACATAGTAAGAAACATGCACAAATCGTTTGCCGGCATATCCGTATTCGACGATTTCACCAGCAGCAATCACTGTTTTTTGTTCTCTTTTTATCCTTGCATTACCTAAAAGTGATTTATCAAAAACCCTGACGTTTTCCTGAAATGCCCATGGGAAAGTATGGTCTTCTACTTCGATGATTAAATCCTTCCTACTTCCATCCGCAGATATTGTATAACCTTCAAACTGATTTGGTTTCAATGATTTTTGACCATTAATTTGGTAAGAAAAAGCGATTGCTATAATTAGTGATAAGTATTTGTACATATGATTGGATTTCTATTTTGTTGTGCTTAATTATGACTAAACGTTATGAAACTTTATTTCTTTTCTACTTCACCATTAATTTTTTTACCTTTTCTCTTATCTAAAATTGGATTGGGTCTTGGAGCTGATTGCATTACTTCCGTAGCTATCTTATTTACCAAATTCCAATTTTTCTTATCCCAAGCATAACCTACATAACTACCATCTGATACATAAGTTTGGTTTTGGCCAGGTATTCTACTCATTTTGGGAATTAAGTTGTCAAAAACAATCATCTCCATGCCAGGGTTATAATTGACAGTCATATGACCATCTGCTGCATATTTAAATAATAATCGATTGTAGAAAACGTCGATTTGTTTATCTTCAGATTTTCTAAATACTGGTTTTCCAAAAATAGGCTGCCCTGTCTTTGTAAAAAACAAGACGTCTACAAGCTTTACATTTTCAGCTTTGTCCCATCTGTTAATGCCAAATAAGAGATAATACTTCTCTCCATTACTCGGATTGACCTCCATAAGATTATAATATAAAGCGCCAAGCCAATTATCTGGTGTAAATTCTTCATCTTTAAGATCCTCTGCTTCCTTAAACCTATCATTTAAGGTTATTAATTTGCCATCTGGCCATTGTATAAAACCAAAATATTTGTATTCATCACCGGTCCCTTTTACTTCCCATGTAAAAATCCTAAAAGACTTATCATCAGGCATTTTTTTGGATATCCATTTTAAGGAGTCAAATGGATGTTGGAATGAACCTTGCTGATTCAGTGCATCGTTAAACCCTTTCAGAAAATTATCTTGTGCTTTTTCTCTATGTCTACCTTCTGCTGCATTAACCATTACATCACAATGGAAGGCGAGTTCCTTTTCTATAGATACAAAATCCGATTGACTAGCAGCGCTGATGGAAAATAATATAATAAAAGTAAAGCTCAGAAACAAATTATTCATAATAGGATCATTTTTATTTCATTAAAACGATTTTTATCTACGCTATATTATTATCAAAAAGTTAAACTATGGATAAAATGACTTCGGTCAAAAAAAGTTTGCACAAAATCAAACCCTGAAATCAGGCCATAATATACATCCTAACACCAAAATTTTAAAAATGGTTGATAAATGTAAGCGACACCTTAAGCGCTGAACCTTGTCAGTTAGATATGACAGACGTCAATAAATGTTTCGTAATTTGGCTTATCTGCTATTGAATTATGAATGAAACTTTCTACAATTCTGCCATTTTTGATGAGAAAAATACCAGGCATTTGCAAACCATCACCAATACGCATAATATTAGGTAGATTGGGCTTGGTAGCTGTCACTTCGAATCCACGAATCCATGTTTTAAGACCATACAACTGGCTGAATGAACCTTTTACAAGTCCAAATACAGCATAGTTTTTACAATCTGGATCTGATACATGTTCGATATTTTGTAATCCAAATTCTTTAAAATAACCATCAGCAGTTTTGGAATCTGCCATGTGAATCAAAATTATCTTGATACCCTCTGTTTCAAATTTTTCCCTTTTTGTAGCAACATCATAAAGAGATTCTTTACAAAACACACAACCAAAATGTCTAAGAAAGACCAAAAGGACGGGACTTTGAGATGATAAGTCAAATAAGTTATGACCTTTATTAGTGATGATTAAAGACAGATTTTGTCTATTTACCATAAAATCGTTCAAATTTGACCTTTATAACTCAAAGTCCCGTTCAAATGTTTAAAAAAACTATTGAATTAAATCAATAGTAATAATTACATTTTATCAAAAACATCCATTACTTCTTTTACTGCAGCAGCAGAATCATGAAGCAATGTCATTTCATCACTGTTTAATTGCAACTCGATGATAGATTCGATACCGTTTTTACCTAATTTTACTGGCACTCCTACGAATATATCGTTAAGACCATACTGTCCGTCTAATTTTGCACACACTGGAAAAATTCTGTTTTCGTCCTTCACAATAGCTTCTACCATTTGTGCAGCAGCAGCACCTGGTGCATACCAAGCTGAAGTACCCATCAATTTTACCAATTCGCCGCCACCACTCTTCGTACGATCAACAATAGCTGTAAGTACATCTGCATCTATAAGTTCTGTGACAGGAATACCACTTACGGTTGTGTATCTCGGTAGTGGAACCATTGTATCACCATGACCTCCGAGTAATAAAGCTTGAATATCTTTTGGAGATACCTTTAGTTCTGTTGCCAAAAACGCTCTATATCTAGCAGTATCTAGTACTCCTGCCATTCCAAATACTTTGCTACTATCAATGCCAGCCGCTTTGAAAGCTGCATAAGTCATTACGTCTAGTGGATTAGATACTACTATAATGATAGGGTTTTTAGAATGCTCTAATACAGATTTAACTACTGATGTCACAATATTTGCGTTAGTAGAAATCAAATCATCTCTACTCATGCCTGGTTTACGTGGAATACCAGCAGTAATTACAACGATATCAGAATTTGCCGTGTCTGCGTAGTCACTTGTACCTCTCAGGTAAGTACTATAATTATCTATCGGCGCTTGCTGCCAAGTGTCTAGAGCCTTACCTTTCGCAAGGTCACCCACGATATCTACTAATACTATCTCTTTTACGATGTCCTTATGTGCCAATACGTTTGCAACGGTAGCACCGACATTTCCAGCTCCAATTACGGTAACTTTACTCATTATTCTATAAAATTTATATGTTTGATAATTTATTAAAAACTTAAGGTAATAAAGTCATTTATATACTCCAAAATTCAAACGCAAAGTTAAGTAATGGTAGTATGAAAAATAAATCCTTCACGACATTTAATACAGATAATTTATACTTGTGGCACTAAAATCATTATTTTTGTACCCTAAAACGTATCTTCATGTCTAATAAACGATTTTTGGCCTCATTAGTTTTTTTGATCACGGCCTTCTTTTCATACAGTCAGCATGTACATGATAAAAACTGTGGTGTTTCTGTAGAAGATCAATTGATGTCCGAAATCCTTCATCCAAATGACTATAAAGGAGATATTTCTTCCCAAAGAAATAATACAATCTATGTGCCCGTAAAATTCCATTTGACAGCTAATGACGATGGCAGTGGAAGGTTAGATTATATACACGTGCTCAATCAGTTGTGTATTCTGAATAGAGACTATGCTTCTTCTAATATTGTATTCTATATTTACGAAGGATTCAGCCTCATCAACCAAACAAACATCTATCAAGAAGCAGGCACCAATCGAAATGCGGTCCAAGCAAAAAAAGATGGTAAAGCCATAAACGTTTTCATAACGCAAAATGCAGATTTGGATAATAATTCTTCCGGCGGTACTACACTTGGATTCTATAGTCCTCAAGGAGATTATGTAGTCATCAGAAAACAAGAATTGGCAAGTTTGTCTAATACTTTGAGCCACGAGATCGGTCACTTTTTTAATCTAAGACATACGTTTTATGGTTGGGAAGGTGTGCCATACAACAAACAAACACATGGCGAAACAGTTACTTTCACAACAGTACCAGGTGGTATTGCTAATGTACTTGTAGAATTAGTAGATGGTAGCAACTGTCAGACAGCCGCTGATATGATCTGTGATACACCACCGGATTATAACTTTGGACTCACTTCATCAAATTGCGCTTTTAACACAGTAGTATTTGACAAAAATAATGACAGAATATTCCCAATGAAGGAAAATCAAATGGGATATTTTCAAGATTGTGATACCTTCAAGTTTACAGAAGGACAAACAGATAGAATGCTTATTAATTATAATTCTACTTCTCGTAACTACTTAAAATCATCTTACATACCAAATACCACAGAAATAACGGACGCACCTATACTTAATACACCATTAAAAGCCGAAAAGTTAACTGGTTATACCGACGTAAAATTTGATTGGGAAGATGTACCAGGGACAACTACTTATCTCATAGAAATCAAAGGATCAAATCAATATTACAGTGCGCTTACTACATTATCTGAATATACGGCACCAGAGCTTAAGAAAAACAATACTTATTTTTGGACAATAAAGCCATTTAATGATGGTTTCGGTTGCTCTCCAGTGACAACATCTAATTTCAGAACTGGTGATGGCACTTCATCTACTTATGATATTTCAGAGATAAAAAATATTGCTATCATTCCAAACCCTATAAATAATTCTTCTACGGCTCTAATTTCTTTATACTCAAATGAATCAGACAATGCAGATATAGAAGTCCTTTCGATGGTGGGCCAAAGACTTAGGACTTTTACACATAGTCTAGAAGCTGGACAAAACACCATCCCATTGGATACTAAAGAGCTGAATAATGGTGTTTTCATACTCAACATTAAAGTAAAAGGACGAAATAGTTTCACTAAATTTATGGTCCATTAACCATTACTGAAATTATAGACATCAAAACAAAATAAATTATTATCAGTCTATAATTTGTAAATAAGTATATTAGCTTTAATTTTGCCGCATATGACCGATTTTACGGTTTTGTAGCTTTTGTTTATTGAAATTTATGTCAAAGTTTCAATAAAATAAAGGCCTAGAATTGGATGGTCAACGAATTCAAATTAAAAACAAAGACAGATGAATTTACACGAATATCAAGGTAAAGAATTGCTATCAGCATATGGCGTAGCTATTCAGCGAGGTAAGCTTGCTCACACTGTAGAAGAAGCAGTAAGTGGTTATGAACAACTAAAATCTGAGACAGGCACACAATTTTGTGTAGTAAAAGCTCAGATCCACGCTGGAGGTAGAGGCAAAGGTGGTGGCGTAAAGCTAGCCAAAAATGTAGATGATCTAAAACAACATGCGGGCAACATACTAGGTATGATGCTCAAGACACCTCAAACTCCAGGTGGAATGGAAGGTGCAGGAAAATTAGTCAGAAAAATATTGATAGCAGAAGACTGTTATGCAGACTTTGACAAATGTAAAGAATATTATGTATCCATCTTAATGGATAGAGAGAAAAAAAGAAATGTCATCGTTTATTCTACAGAAGGCGGTATGAATATCGAAGAAGTTGCTGAACAAACTCCTCATCTTGTACACAAGGAATATGTAGATCCTAGTGTCGGATTGAGAGATTTTCAAAAAAGAAATATCGCTTTCAATCTTGGTCTATCAGGTACTGCATACAAGGATTTCTTGAAGTTTATTACCAATCTTTATAATGCATACATTGGTGCTGATGCATCCTTATTCGAAATCAATCCATGTCTTAAAACAGCTGACGACAGAATCATCGCAGTAGATGCAAAAGTAACATTGGACGGTAATGCGCTATTCAGACATCCTGACTTAGAAGCAATGAGAGATACAGACGAAGAAGATGCAACTGAAGTAGAAGCACAAGGTTACGGTCTGAATTATGTAAAACTTGATGGTAATGTAGGTTGTATGGTAAATGGAGCAGGTCTTGCTATGGCGACTATGGACATCATCAAACTTTCAGGTGGATCTCCTGCAAACTTCCTAGATGTAGGAGGCACGGCTGATGCTGCTAGAGTAGAACAAGCATTCAGATTGATATTGAGAGATACAAATGTTAAAGCAATCCTTATCAATATATTCGGTGGTATCGTGAGATGTGACAGAGTGGCACAAGGTATCGTAGATGCTTACAAAAATATGGGAAATATTAATGTTCCTATCATAGTAAGACTCCAAGGTACGAATGCTGAGATTGCAAAAACAATCATAGACGAAAGTGGATTGGAAGTACATTCAGCTATTCAATTGCAAGAAGCAGCCGACCTTGTCAAAAAAGTGATAGCTTAGTATTCAATAAACACAAGTTCTGTCGAAAAACAGAAATGCAAGTTTTATAAATATAAAGGTAAAGATGATCATGTGTTATCTTTACCTTTGTTATAATCAATAATAGCTAATCCTAACTCGCATGCCCGCATCATATACACTTTACGAACTCAATGAATACATAAGAAGAGTAATCGCACTGAACTTTGCAGAACCGATATGGGTCAGCTGTGAAATCTCACAAGTAAAAGAAGTAAGGGGAAATGTATATTTGGATTTGGTCTATCATGATGAAAAAAGCCAAGACATCACAGCACAAATCTCTGCATCAATTTGGTATAAGTCCTATTTGTTTTTAAAAACCAAACTTGGGGCTTTGTTACCTTCCTTACTTAGAGAAGGAACGCACATCTTGGTCAAAGTACAAGTAGAATTTAGCGAGCGATATGGGATGAAGCTTATCATAGAGGATATCGACCCTTCATTTACCATAGGTCAGATGGAAATGAATCGTCAAAAGATCCTGCAAAAACTATCTGACGACGGACTCATCGGACTCAATAAAAACCAAAAAATGCCATCGGTAGTGAAAAGATTAGCTGTGATCTCATCGGCTACAGCGGCAGGTTTTATAGATTTTCAAAACCATTTACAGGACAATAGTTACGGATACACTTACAAAATATCACTTTACCAAGTGGCAATGCAAGGGCAAAATACTGAAAAAGATGTGACCAAAGCATTTGATGCTATCCATGAATCAATAGATCAATACGACTGTGTCCTCATCATACGTGGCGGTGGCTCCAAGTTAGATCTTTCTGCGTTTGACAATTACAATATAGGCGCTAAAATAAGTAAGTGCCATCTTCCAGTATTAACAGGAATAGGTCATGATATAGACTCTACCGTGGCCGACATTTGTGCTTCCTACTCATTAAAGACGCCGACTGCACTAGCTGATTACATATTAGAGCACAATTTTAGATTCGAAACGACACTTACTGAAGTGACACATTGGATCAGTAGACTCGGGTCGCAGCTGATAAAAACCAAAGAACTCGAACTCCAACAAACCATTCAGATACTGAAGATCATTCCTTCAGAAATCATCAGGACCAATCAAACATCCATTAATTTTATCAATCAGAATATATCCACCACTGTCAAAACAATTATAAGTCGACATAGCGAAAAACTCAAAACAATAGACAACAACATACATCTCCTGAATCCTAAAAATATGCTCAAGCGTGGGTACACCATCGTAAGACAAAACAAAACAGTCATCAAAAGGAGTGCAGAACTAGATAAAACCAAAGATATACAAATAGAATTTTTTGATAAAGAAATAAAAGTCAATTCCCATGAGTAAAAAAAATATGACCTACGATGCTGCATATGCAGAACTAAATAATATACTCTCTTCCTTACAAAAAGATGATGTAAGCCTAGATGACCTAAGCGAAAAACTCAAACGTGCGGCAGAGTTATCTGATTTTTGTAAAACCAAACTCAGAAGCATAGAAGAAGATATCGAAAAAATAAGTGTGGCTACGGATTTTCAGTAGGGGATTGGCTATTTTATGCACAAAAGTTAAGGTAAATGGTAAAGCCATCCTACTCCTGACGTACAAAAGCACTGACCTTACCCGCACGTATAGAAGGTAGTAAAGATGCCAAATATC
>DAOLFJ010000171.1:0-9946 GCA_035326365.1 Saprospiraceae bacterium
GTATTAAGGTGACTTGTTTTATAGTATTGTCTAGTGTCGAGCTGATACAACTTATCATAATAGAGTCACTTAGGAAGGTACAACTAGATACATTGGTTTCTAATCTGAAACAGTTGTTGGCAATATAATCCACACCACTGAAAACGCCGTCAGGATTTGAAGTTATATAAGGAATGGTGTCCATCATTACTAGATTTCCATCACAATCTACCAATCTATAAATTGCGGATAGTGTAGTGTCTATCTGGGTTGCATCTATAGCAATATCCAATGTTGTCTGGTCACAGCTTGGAAGAATATATGACAAATTCGCAGCATGATCATCACTATTTATTATTTGAATGAAAGCTTTTTCTACATTAGTGCAACCTATATCGTCCGTTATTGTGATTTGATATTCTGCACTCTCGTCTGTAGTAACGAATATGTTTTGGGTCGTATCACCTGTTGACCATAGGAATTGTAGCTTTCCTGTACCGCCATGGACATCTGGTTCAATTATAGTGGTAACTATACTATCACTGCATGATACATATGGTAAGATATTAACATTGATATTTGGGTGGACGATTACTGCGAAAGTATCAGATTTAATGATACAATCTATAGATTCTTCTTTAATTTTTGCAATATAATATAGTATCTGTGTGGTATCAGAAGTGTTGACTAAGTTATCATCAATCGCACCTTGACCACTATTAAAAGTATGTATCTTCTGACCAAAAATATGTGGATTATTTAAGAAGTAGACCTCAATGATTTCATTGCTTCCATTCTCTAAAAATAATGCCAAATCAGCTGATTCGTGACTGCATATTTCGACTGCGTTTCCACTGATTCCAGCATTGACATTTAGGCTTTGAGAACAATCGATCTCCCAATTAGGTCCTATCTGGGCATAGTCTCTGAGACATTCAGCTACTGGATCATTCCAACAACCAGTGACCCCATCAGAAGTTGTCTGGAAATTGAACCTTAAGTTTCTATTATTAAAACAATCTGTCTCCGCATCAAATGTTTTAACCTTAAGATCAATACAAAAATTAATGGAAACTACCACTGAACCTATACCATAGTTGGTAGATGGACTGCAATCATTATCACATCCTGCACCACCAGGTTGACTCCAGAACCAACCACTTGGTAATGCTGATCCTTTGGGAAGTGGTCCAGTACAAGGACATGATTGGCAACCTGTATTACAAAGCACCAATCTACCAGTCAATGAATCTGTATATGTACACAAAAGTGGCATTTGTTCAGTGATAATTGGGGCGCAATTTGAATCGGACATTTCCAGCCACTCTCCTCCTTCGGGCGAAATAGTAATAGCTGTAGGATCAAATGCTGTCATATCCCAACCTGGGCCAAAGTCTGGGATTAAGCCATGGAACCAATCTACACCAGTTTCTGATGCATCATAATCAAAGGAGACACATACTGTTACTTCTTCACCTTGGCAAAACTTAGGATCATCGAGTGATCTGTTGCTGCTTCTATTTGTAATTTCCCATTTGGCTATGGGTTCACATCCTACTTCACCTATACATGAAACACAATTTGCTAATGTTGCCACGCCTAAAGAAAAATCAGGATTATCTATGATACCAACACCTGAAACAGCTATCCAATATGTCCTAACACCTTCCTCAATGTTTACACTATGTAAGCCAACATTCGCATCTGAATTGCTACAAGGAATGGGGTTTTGTGTATCAAAGCTTCCTGTTACTAAGATTAAAGAATCACAGTCCCCATAATACACTGACCAAACAGCTTGCCACGAACCCAAAGTTGTAACCGTGGTTTGTAATTGTTGAGCTTTTGCATCTACAAGCACCTTGAACCAGACTGTTGGATATTGATCGGCACCACATTCAGTAATGATCGTTTCTGGAGTTGCGTCCGTAAGGCATCCATTTATTATTTTAGGAGAGATGCTACAATTTGGATCCGTAGGATTGGGAGTGATGGTTTGAATGAGACTTCTGCATTTATCTTCATTACAATCTTGCGCTTGGTTAATTGTGATAGAAAATAATAAAACTGTAAATAATAATGTCTTTTTTGTAAATATTTTAATATCCATAGCTATGAATTTTTTGAGGTTATAATAATTGATTTTAAGTAATAAAGTTAAAGGTAAATTTATTTTTTTAATAGAAGCATGTTTCTAATAAAATTAAGAACAAGTGTCGTCTTGGGTACTAAATTCTACAGTAGTTTGCTACTTGTTCTGTAAATTTTCATTTATTAAATTTGATGAAAACATAAAATCTTGTGTAAATACTTTAAATCAATCACCACTGCAACTTTTGTTACTGACTCATCTTTCCCTACCACCTACCTTTGTATTATCAAATAAAATTTTAAAATGGATATTCAAGAAAATAACAACAAACAAGTTTTTTCAATGCCTAGGATAGGTGAAAAAGCACCTGAATTTAAAGCAGTAACCACACAAGGTGACATCAATTTTCCTTCTGATTACAAAGGGAGTTGGGTGATTTTATTTAGTCATCCAGCAGACTTTACACCTGTTTGTACATCAGAGTTTATGACTTTTGCTTCTATGGAGCAACAATTTAACGATGCAAATTGTAAGTTGGTAGGATTATCAGTGGATGGTCTTTATTCCCACATCGCATGGTTGCGTACGATCAAGGAAAAGATCGAATATAAAGGGATGAAAAACATTGAAGTTACATTTCCTTTGATAGAAGATATCACTATGGAAGTCGCTACAAAGTATGGTATGATGATGCCTGGTGAAAGCAATACTAAGGCTGTTCGTGCTGTTTTTGTAGTCGACCCAGAAGGAATAATTAGGACAATCATATATTATCCTTTGAGTCTTGGTCGCAATTTTGATGAGTTGTATAGAGTTGTTCTGGCATTACAAACTGCGGATGCGTTTTCTGTTGCTACACCAGCTGACTGGAGACCGGGTGATGAAGTGATCGTGCCGACAGCAGGATCTTGTGGTGTCGCAAAAGAGCGTATGGAGAGTCAAGATGAAACCACACAATGTTATGACTGGTTTTTCTGTACTAAAAAACTAGATAAGGAAACAGTCATGAGTCGAATCATAAAAAGTTAGATTGTTGTATATATTTTGTGCACTGGACTTTATTGGAAATTCATTTCACACCAGATTGATGTCAAGAAAAGTTCAGTGCTTTTTGTTGAGCTAGGATCATTTACGCCAAAACTACGAAACGATTATATGTAGCATGATCGTTAGAAAGCTATTGTTATTTTTTTTTTGGAAAAGCAAATACTTCCCAAATGGGGTATGGACGAAAAATGAAATGCACCTTTTTAATAAGCTATTTTTTAATTGTCTCATTTGATAATTCATCGAGCAAAGGGACAAAAACCAATCCTGATTTCTTAGCCAAACTTTTTGCTTGAGCCAAACTTTTATCAGCTTCAGCTTTTTTTTGTTGATTATTGTTTATAATACTCATAATATCATGGTATCTGTAGTCATCGTTTAAACCTTTTTTTGCTGACAATGCTTGGGCAACATTTGGTATGAGAGCGTCATAATTATTAGCTTTTACCACTTCTTTAAATGCTTGATAAAGAAGCGCCATATCACCAGTTTCTGGATATTGAGTCAGTAAATCTTTAGCAGTTAGGTATAGACTTTCTGGATTACTCATACCAATTTGTTTTCTCACATTCAGTTCTCGATAGGCCATGATGTAGGTGTACACCTTCTCTTGTTTTATACCCGTAAGTTGAGTCAGATTTGCACAACCTGCTTTAATCTTATCATCGTTTTGGAAGTTTTTGTCGCTTGTCAAAAAACTTACCATTAGATTTTCTGCTAGTGTTTGGTCCGTTTTATCATTTATTTTAAGATATGCTTCTTGAAAAATAGTGAACTCAATTGAAGTATTATATTTAGTTAAAATTGGTTTTGCAAAAGGCTGACCTTTTTTAGCGATGATGTTTAAATATCCGTTTCTTGCAGTCAGTGACATAGGGCTGATGGCTTGAGAGATTTCATTTAAAAACTGCTCTTCATTAAATTTTTCACCTTTTTTAACCACAAATTCCTTATTGTACACACTCTTAAGACTTTGAAGCGCTATAGCTTTATCTTTCAAATATTTAGCTTTTTTATATCCGCTCAATCTCTCTACGACTTCCCCAGATTTGTTTAGAAACAATAAAGTTGGAAAAGATTTAATATCATATTGTTTTAGAAATGTCTTATTGCCTTTTTCATTTATTTTTAGGTTTACAAAGTGCTCATTGTAATAATTTATGAAGCTAGTATCTGCATTCATCTCTTTTTCCATTAGTTTGCAGGGGCCACACCAATCTGCCATGACATCTACAAAAATGAGTTTATCAGATGAAAAAGCTTCTGTTAATGCTGGTTCTAGGCTGCTTTTGAAGTTTATTGTTTGGCTGTTCAAGCCATTTACAAAAAACAAGCTTAATATTATGTAAAAAAATCTTTGCATTTCGGTCCTATTTTTTTGGAAGTGCAAAGATAGCCTACTTTTTAAAATTTTAGGTCGTGGAGACACATCTTTCGATAAACGAAATGGAATTTTATGCTTTCAACTTTAGCATTATCAGGTACATTTGTATATTTTTGCCATTGTATTCATTTTACCTGAGAATTTTATAGTCTTTTGAGCAAACAAACCATTACATCTACGGACGAAATGAGCAAAGTGACACCACTTATGGCTCAATATTTTAAACTAAAGGCAAAACACCCTGATGCTATTTTATTGTACAGGGTAGGAGACTTTTACGAAACTTTTGCACAAGATGCGATTACAGTGGCAGATATTTTGGGCATTGTTCTTACAAAGAGAAATAATGGTGGCGACGATATAGAATTGGCCGGTTTCCCATACCATTCTCTAGATGTTTATTTACCTAAGCTGGTCAGAGCAGGATATAGGGTAGCGATATGCGAACAACTGGAGAAGCCTAGTAAAGAAAAAAAGATTGTGGATCGCGGTGTCACAGATGTCGTTACTCCAGGTGTCACCATCGATGATACCATCTTAGATCGAAAATCAAATAATTATCTAGCTGCCATCCACTTTACACCCAAAAATGAGTTTGGTGTCGCATTTCTGGATATTTCAACGGGAGAGTTTTTAGTATCTGAAGGCAATGCTGCCACTATCGAAAAATTGATAGATGGCTTCGGACCTTCAGAAATCATTTTTTCTAAAGCTTTTAATAAAGATTATAACCGGACATTTGGAGACAGGTATTATTTTTATGGCGTAGAAGAATGGGTTTTTACGCACGATTATGCACGTGAAAAACTATTGGACAAGTTTGCAGTCACAAATCTCAAAGGATTCGGTATTGAAGAATTTCCGCTTGCCCAAGTTGCAGGAGGAGCTATTCTACATTACTTAGCTTCGACTCAGAATGACAAATTAAATCACATTTCGGGCATCACTCGTATCCAATCAGACAATTTTGTTTGGTTAGATCGGTTTACAGTGCGCAACCTTGAGTTGATACGGAGTTCGCATGAGACAGGTAGTTCATTGGCTCAAGTTATGGATAAAACCGTCTCACCAATGGGTGCCAGATTGCTCAAAAACTGGATACTACTGCCACTTTTATCGATAGAAAAAATCCAGGCTCGGTTAGATATGGTCAGTTATTTTGTAGAGAAATATTATGACCAAGAATCATTGTCAGCGCTTATCAAACAAATAGGAGACATTGAGCGTATTGCGTCCAAACTAGCCATGGAAAAAATATCTCCACGTGAATTGTTGCAATTGCGCAAATCGCTAGAGTTGCTTCCTGACATTGTTTTGATATTAAAATCAAGTAACAATGAAGCTTTGGGGATTTTGGCAGACAAACTCATTCTTTGCCAAAAACTTAAAGAAGAAATCAAACGTACACTCTCTGACGAACCACCTTCCATGGTCTCCAAGGGTAATGTCATCAAAGAAGGTTGTAACGAACAGCTAGACGATCTGCGCAATGTGATCAGAAATAGCAAGGAATTATTGCTAGAGATACAGCAAACAGAAGCGGAACGAACAGGTATTACAAGTCTTAAAATAGGTTTTAATAATGTATTTGGGTATTATCTTGAGGTTACCAATAAATATAAAGACCATGACAGAATTCCAGAAACATGGATTCGAAAACAGACTTTGGCCAATGCTGAACGATATATCTCTGAAGATCTTAAAGTTTTAGAAACAAAAATCCTGACCGCAGAAGAAAAAATAGCCGAACTAGAAGAGCGACTCTACCATGAATTGGTCATTACAGCGGCAGGATATTTGGATGCTATTCAGCAAAATGCAAAAAATATTGCTATCATCGACTGTATTTTGTCATTTGCCCACATTGCCACCAAGTATAATTATTGTAGGCCTGATGTCAATGAATCTTACCGAATAGATATTAAAAATGCCCGTCATCCAGTCATAGAAAGACAACTCACTCTAGGGCAAGCTTATGTTCCGAATGATATCACACTGGATAATGATGACACACAAATTATGATGATCACAGGTCCCAATATGTCAGGTAAATCAGCAGTATTACGACAGACAGCCTTGATAGCTTTAATGGCCCAGATGGGATCTTATGTACCTGCATCAAGTGCAGAGATAGGTCTAGTGGACAAGATATTTACTAGGGTAGGAGCGAGTGATAATATCAGTAGTGGGGAGTCTACCTTTATGCTTGAGATGAATGAGACGGCCAGCATCATGAATAATATCTCCAAAAGAAGCCTTATACTGTTAGATGAGATAGGTCGAGGCACATCTACTTATGATGGTATTTCTATTGCGTGGTCTCTAGCAGAATTTCTTCACAATGGTAAAGTTCAACCTAAAACCCTATTTGCCACACATTATCATGAGCTGAATGAGCTAGCAGATAAATATTCTCGAATCAAAAACTATAACGTAGCTACAAGAGAAATCGGTAATAAAGTTATCTTTTTACGCAAGTTGACAGAAGGTGGTTGTGAACATAGTTTCGGTATCCACGTAGCAGCCATGGCCGGAATGCCTAGAGATATCATAAATCGTGCTATGGAAATCTTGCAAGACCTCGAAAGCAAATCCATAGAAGGAAATGAAGGTAGTAATAAAAATGATACACGTCACAATGCAAAAAATATAGTTCCCAATAATTTCCAATTGAGTCTATTCGAGACATCCGACCCAATAGCGGGAGAATTAAAAAATAATATCAAAACGTTAGATCTAAACACTATGACGCCGATTGAGTGTATGTTGAAATTGCATGAACTGAAAAAGTTGGTAGATGGATAATGTTTCAAACAAAAAGAGACTTATGGTGAAATTTAGAAGTGAGATTCAATTTTTTTTTTATCCAAAAATGAAACTTTGTTTTAAATATTAGTCTTATAAAGATCATAACACCTAATAAAATATCATTCATTATGAAAATACAAGGAATCTTATACATTGTAGGTATATCTATTTTGCTCGCTTCATGCGCAAGAAATCCTGTAACGGGTAAAAGAGAATTATCACTCATGTCAGAAAGCCAAGAAATAGCCATGGGTAAGGAGTACGATCCATCTATTGTAGCTGAATATGGCGTTTACGAAAATCCCAAAATGCAAGCTTTCATTACAGAGAAAGGCAAACAAATGGCTGCTATATCTCATAGACCTAACTTGCCTTATAGTTTTAAGATACTAGATTCTCCCGTGGTAAATGCCTTTGCAGTACCAGGTGGTTATGTGTATTTTACAAGAGGGATTATGTGTCATTTTAATAATGAGGCAGAGTTTGCAGGTGTACTTGGTCATGAAATAGGACACATCACGGCAAAACATAGTGCAAGGCAACAACGTGATCAGATCCTAGGTCAGATAGCACTGATGGGTGGAATCATTTTCTCTGAAAAGTTTAGAGAATTTGCAGATGTTGCACAGCAAGGGGTCGGCCTTCTTTTCTTAAAAAACAGTAGGGATCATGAGACGGAATCAGACAAGTTGGGTGTCGAATACTCCACAAAAATTGGATATGATGCAAACCAAATGGCTGGATTTTTCAAAACCCTTAAAAAATTAGGTGGTTCTGATGGTGCTATTCCTACTTTTTTATCTACGCACCCTGATCCAGGCGATAGATTTAATAACGTGGGTAAACTTGCTGTAGAAGCACAAAAAGGATTGGACCCAGCTACATTGAAGATAAATAGAAATAACTATCTAAAAATGATAGACGGTATCATCTATGGCGAAGATCCCAAAGCAGGTTACGTAGAAGCAAATGTATTTTACCATCCTGAACTAAAATTTCAATTCCCAATACCTTCAGGATGGAAGACAGTAAACTCACCGGCTCAAGTGCAAATGGCACCAACGGATGGTAAAGCGCTTATGGCAATGTCTCTAGCAGAAGGAGCTTCATTAAGTGCGGCAAAGGATCAAGTCATCAAAGAAAACGGGCTGACAGTATTAGAATCGACCAATATTACTGTAAATGGTCTACCTGCCATTGCCATGTTATCAGATATCACACAAGCAGCGGAAGCAGGACAACAGCAGACTGAACCACTAAAAGTCTTAACCTATCTGATAGAATACAATAAAATGATTTATAAATTTCATGGATTGAGTCTTAAAGCTGATTTTAATACGTATTATAGCAGTTTCCAGAATACCATGAAAAACTTTAAAGTATTGACAGATCAAGCTAAGATTAATAAACAACCGACCTTGATAAAAATAGTAGAAGTAAAAAAGAAGTCATCTTTACAGCAAATACTTAATGATTACAAAATGCCTTCGACCAAACAAAATGAGTTGGCCATACTTAATGGATTGGAACTCAATGCAATGGTAGAAACGGGTACGCTGGTAAAAGTGTTTGGTGGACAATTTTGAAAAAAAAAGTAATTTTTATGCTTTAAAAATTTGGTCAAATAAAAAATAAGAACGTATCTTTGCGTCGCTTTTGGAAAAGTCCAGTAATAAAGCACCATGCGAAAGTAGCTCAGCTGGTAGAGCACGACCTTGCCAAGGTCGGGGTCGCGGGTTCGAATCCCGTCTTTCGCTCCACCTTTTTTTTTACGAAATATAATATTAAGTCTATGCCCGGGTGGTGAAACTGGTAGACACGCAGGACTTAAAATCCTGTGGCTGTAATGGCCGTGCCGGTTCGATTCCGGCTCCGGGTACTTAATTTGACTAGCATGATAAACTAACAAATTTATAAGATTTCTGATCTTTAAAAATTCTACAATTCTCTCTAATATTTTTTTTAAGTAAATTTAAGTTTGATATCTATTTATTAGATTTCTACAATTCCTAAAGCTTTGAATTCCTTTTATTTTTAAGGAATTGCATAGGTAATGCTAGTGAGTAAATTATTAAACGTTTGAATGATTCGATTGTAGAGATAAGAATACCAAAGCTTAGGTTAAATTTGTGATTAAATAACCATTTATCCACATTCTAGCAACATTAATCGATAATTCTATCACAATGGAACTAAAATCGAACATTTTCAGTTTTCTTTTACATGTTTAATTTATCTTAAGAAAATCAAAAAATGAAATCATCCATCTTATCAATCATCGTCTGTTGCAATATTATTTTTTTAATATCATGCAAAGATACAAGTCCACAGCCATCTGATTTAGTAGGCAATTATACTGTAACAATGTCGCTTCGTGATGGAGTTGTGAACACTGAAGCTATCAAGGATTCTATAAATGATGCTATGTCAAAAGTGAGTGATGAATTAAAGAAGGCTAGGGTAGAGATGAACGAAGATTTAAACCTTTCCGCTATAGATACGACAACTCCTGAAGGTAAAATAGAATACGCAGCCAAAAAATTTGGGCAATCCATTGCTGAGGCGGGCTTAGGAATGGGGGGGCTTGGAAAAGAAATGGGAAGTTTATTTAGTGGTCTGGCAGAAGGAGGTATCGG
>DAOLFJ010000172.1:0-9905 GCA_035326365.1 Saprospiraceae bacterium
AAAAGTAAAATAATACGACAAAGATATAGTCAGCTTTTCCACAATCCGCCACTTTTCAAAGTGCCACTATCATAAATGACAAGAAATTGCATATAATGACAAATAATAACAAACACATTTTTAAAATTATCATGTGTCATTTCTTCTAAAAATCATACTTTTGTAGGACGATTGATTTTTTGCAGTCATTCAGATAGTTCAACTTTTACATCTGCAGCACCAAAATCAATCAAGACTACAAGCTACAAAAGACAAAATCCAAAATATAAATCCAGACATCTCTGTCTATGGGGTAGCCCTTAGATAGTGTATGGATGATGTATAGATAGTGTATGGATAGTGTATGACAATAGTATCAGCGATTATGTTAAATAGAATGTAGTATGAGCAAATTTTCAAGATTAATTATATATCCCAAAGATGTCGCTGCCATCACTGGTAAGAACTACAGGACTTCCTGGCTCTTATTACATAAGATCAAAACATACTATGGGAAGGAATCACATCATGTGGTGACAGTGGATGAATTCTGTAGTTTTATGGGAATCGACCCAGAAGCAGTTATTTCTTTTTTTGAATACTAGCTTTCTCATCTTGTTGATCAATATCATCAACAATTACATCAATTAAATAATCTAAGAATTTAGTAGGATTTTGGCTTGCTTTTATATCTGTATATTTTCTATGATAGTCTTTTAAATCCACATTAAACATCACCTGAACGTAAGTTACTACATCTTTTATGGTCGCTTGACCATTGTTTATACTTCCAGATAATACTAAAGCCCTAACCAAGATTACCAAATCAGTCAGCTTACCAGTCCAGGTAAGCTTGGGATAATCTTGGATCTTGTCATCAATTGAACGTGGGTCATTAATATTATACAAAAACTCTTCCATCATGGATGTTGCTTCTATAAGTGCAAAGATATGATTATTTGGTGAGTTCCTCACAAAAATATCTGTGTCTCTGTCAGTTCCTTTCATTCTATGATATACGATGAGCTCTTCATTCTCAGAAAAGGTGTTAGTAATTTGGTCCAGTTCCTTTTCGTAATAATCGCTTTTTGTCTTTTTAGAACCCATTGGCATATGTAATTCTAATTTTGATATTGAGTTATAAAAAATACCATACTTTTGAAACTTTGGTTTTTCGTACTTATAATACTTAATTTCATCTTCTGTACTTTTAAATTCAAAAGAATTTTCTAATTCGATAAGTTCTGAGTTGTAAGTGATAAATAAGTTTATTCGATAAAGTATTACATCTATCGAATTTAAATAACCAAAAATAGGCTGCTGAGTTAGTCTCTCATAGTCATCAAGTATTGTATGTAATTTATGATGCAGCAAAATTGCAAAATTTTAGTTCACATTAATATAATCATCCTGGTTGTCTAAAAGTGATAACGAAATTAATTTGCAATATGCTATAAATTTAACCATTAATTAATAAAACTTTAGTAAATTAAAAACATTGTATCCATGGCGACACATAGGCATAAAAAAAGCCCTGGTTAAAAACTAGGGCTTTTTTATAAATCAAGGATGAATTTTATTTTGCTTCCTTAAGCTTAATCTCTGCATCTACTGGTTTTGAAAGTTTTGCGCTAAGCATTTCCATTTCAGCTCCGACCCTTGTTTCTAAAATCTTGCCATAAATTTGAGTTGTTTTTAAGCTGCTGTGACCTAGCATTTTACTTGTGGCTTCCATACTTACACCATTACTTAGTAGAACTGTTGTAGCGAATGTGTGCCTCGCTATGTGCATGGTCATAGGTTTACTGATACTACAAATATCAGCAAGTTCCTTCAAATACGAATTCAGCTTCTGATTACTTTTCATGGGCAAAAGTCTATTTTTGCTCACGCAAATTGGGTGATCCTTGTATTTTTCAATGATCTCCATCGCCTGATCTAGTAGGGGAACATTTGATACATTGTCAGTTTTTTGACGGGATGTGTATATCCATTTCCTGCCGTTGATTCCGGTCCCTATGTGATCAGGGGTCAGTTCAGCTGCATCCTTATAGGCATAACCCGTATGACAACAGAATACAAAGATATCTCTGACTTCCCTAAGTCTCTCGATCTTAATTTCCTTATCCATAATTCTCTGGAGCTCATCCTGAGTAAGATATTCTCTTTTGGTCTCTTTAACCGGGCATTTGTACCCAAATAGGACATTCTTTTCTAGCCATTCATACTTGACACAATAATCCAAGACCCTATTTAAATACTGAATATATTTAACCAATGTATTTTGATGAAGCTTCAGCTCAGTCTTTAAGTAGTGTTCATATTCAATACCAAAAGAATATTTGATATCAGTTAGATAAATATCTTTCTGCTTCAGCTTTTTAGTAATAAATTCACTAATCCGTGCTGCAAAGGTAGCATACCTACCAAATGTGATTTTACCTATCTCAATACCAACAAGTTTTTCAAAACTGGAGTTATAAATTTGACAGCACTCGAGAAGGTATTTTCTATTATCCGTTTCACCTACAGCTAAACGTGATCTCAATAAATCAACTGTAATGTCTTTATCAGCAGCTTTAAGTTCATTATAAATATTGATAACTTCTAATCTCATCCTATCAAGAAGCTCATTCTTTGAATTTATTAAAGGAGTTGAACCTAGGAATTTCCCACTCCTTTCATCCCATTCACTAACACGGACTTTCTCACCAGTACTAACATATGCTTTTCTGCCCTCCAGTAATAATTTCAAATATACAGGAGCTAAGTCATTTTGAATTCTATCCTTTCTAAGGATATAGCTAATCTTTAAATATTCTAACTTTCTCATGGGTTTAACATGTTTTTAAAACGATTAAGAAATAAAAAGTGTTGCTCCATGCAGACCAATTAATTGATTTGTTAGTACCTAGACGACATTTTAAACATTGGACACCATACTTTTTTTATGGTGTCTGGTATCTATTTGGTGTCTAATAATAGTGCATTTGCGACTTTGGTAGCTATTTGGTAGCCTATAATTTACATGCTATTTAGTGGATTTTAGCATGATCTTTTTTCATAACTCCCTGAAAAACAAACGCCAAACAAGAAATCTGATGAGATTTGACCTTGTTTGGCGTTACGATTTGTGATCTGGCTGGGACTTGAACCCAGGGCCCATACATTAAAAGTGTATTGCTCTACCAACTGAGCTACCAGATCTACTTTACAGTGCCTTTCTTCCAAAAGCGACGCAAAGGTAAGACTTTATTTTATTTTGCAAAGAAAAAAATGTCTTTTTACTTATTTATTTTAATAATTGCTTAAAATATAGCCATTTCACTGTCAAAAGTGGCATCCTTACTTCAAGTTTTATATATAATGACCCTGAAAATTAATCAATATTCGAATTTCTAATCGTTTTTTGCATTAAACGAGAAGACCACACTACTCACGCAAGTGTGGCCTTCTTTCTCAAATTATGGGTGCGAATGTTTTATCGTTGAATTGTGATCTTCTCTATTGCAATTACTTTGTTATTACTATCCTTAACCAGAAGCATATACATTCCTGTGGAGATGTTATTTTCTAGATCTAAAGTCATAGTATTATTATCTAATGCATGGTTATCTTTATTTTGTATCATCCTGCCAGCTAAGTCAGTAATTTGATAGTTTACTTTATTCATTTCTTTACCTATCAAAAGTAAATTGATTTCTTTACCATTAGATGGATTCGGAAATAAAACTGTTGCGTAAGTCTCTTTACTAAATTCTTGAGTCGATGATGTAGCGGGAGTCAAATCTTCCAAAGTGACAAATGCGGCATTAAGATTGGTGAAAGTGGCATCCGTGCCATAAAAAAATCTCGTCAAATAATTATACGTACCTGCTCTGTAAAAATTATATGAATGTGTCAATCCTGAAATTTGGCCTTGGGTAACACTAAATGCATTTAGTAATGCAGCTGGTGCTGGAGCACCATTGAGATAAAAGCTATCTAGACTATATTGAACAGATCTATTCATCAATACATCATAAGATATGCTTGGTCCATTTGGAGTATAAACGCTCATTTTGCCCCATCCTATTATGGTGTCTTTTCTCACTGTACTATAGGCATGGCGAGCTGGTACATCGTTAAGACCGAAAGCAGCTACTTTTATGGTGAAATTGGTAGAATAGTTGCTAGTACTCTCCCAACTTGTGCCATTGGTCATTGGGAATTCCATAATTTTTCTAGGATTATTTAGAATGTAACCTTGTACTGGGAAAGTGATATTATCAGATGCATTGCCGGTCAGTTGTTGTAGTGAATAAACTTGTTGGTCAATGTACACACCTTTATCTTCTACACCGTTTTCATTAAAATCATATTCAAAATATAGATTGTATCCTAGACCTTGATTTAATAATTTAAATCCTGGTTGATAAACGTCTATACCTTCTGAAGTGTAAAATGGATCTTCTTCTTTAAAGAAAAATGAATCGAAAGTATCAACATTATTGAAAGTCGAATAATTCCATACTTGATTATTACCTATGGTAGGCGAAGGAGGATTGTTTGTCGTTATTTCGCTAAAAGTATAAGGGCCGTCAGGAATGGGAACGTTTGACGAATTAAGCGTAATAGCAGATTGGCCAATGACAAATGAAAAGGTAGTCCATGTAAAAAAAAGTGTAAAAAATGACTTCATGTTTTTGTATTTTGGTGGTTATAAAAAATATTTTATGGTAAGTATTTAAAAAAAAATCTTCATTTTGAAATCCTTATTGGTCATAAGAGATTTTTTAAAATTTACGATTTTTGAATGACTTACAAATTATAATACAAAAGTAAACCAACCTAATGTCCTGTGATATAGTGGTTTCCCACTAATCGATGTATTTAGTTATATTTTGAGCCTATTAAAGGAAGCTTCTGTGCTCAAAAGCGAATTTCAACAAGGCATTTTTACCACCATCTAGTTTTAATTTTCTATTGATGTTTGCACGGTGATTTTCTACAGTATTAGGACTAATAAAAAGTAGTGTAGCAATTTCGCTAGAAGTTTTACCATCAGCTATTAATTTTAGAATAACTTTTTCAGTAGGAGTCAAGGTAGATTTTATAAGTTGAGATATTTCAGATCCGACATGGGCTAGATGTTCCGTAAGGAAAGAATCAATATTTGGACTAACGTATTTTTTTCCTGATTTCACCATTTCGACACACTTTATGAGTTCGAGACTTGCACTATCTTTTAATAAATAACCATCTACCCCGTTTTCCATAGCTTCTGTGAAAAAGTGTTTTTCTTTATGCATAGTTAGTAAAATGAATTTTGTATTATGCTTTTCATTCATTACCTTTCTACAGACATCTAGTCCACTGAGTAGGGGCATCTCTATATCCATAATGGCAATATCTGGCAGTTTGCTGATGATTAGTTGATAAGCTTCCATTCCATCTGATGCTTCACCTACTATTGATATAAATGGTATTTTTTCTACCACACCTTTTATACCGCCACGATAAATAGGGTGATCATCAGCAATAATTATTTTTTGCATAAATTTATTTTAATACAAAATTTAAACTAAGATATCTCTTATAAAACAACCAAATATATGACATTTTAAATAATTGCCTAATAAAAAGTAAACATAATATTCACTTGGAAATCAACAATATTTAAATATCATCCGTATAAATCCAGTCGAAGCTTAATAGATTGTTGGTTTTCACTATTTTTCTTTAATTTTGCTACCCTAATCAAAGAAGCATTTTATTATGAATATCTTAAAGCAGTTTATACTAATCTCAATCATCCTTTTACCAGGTTTTGTCCAATCTCAAAAACCAATAGTTGCAAAATCTGTAGAAACACAAAATGTCATGTCACCTGAATTGATGTGGCAGCTCGGACGAGTCTCCCCAATTGGATTGTCCAAAGATGGTAAAAGCGTCATTTATAGGGTATCCACACCGAATATGGATGAAAACAAATTTAGTTCAAAAGTATATTCTGTTAGTATTAATGGAGGAACTAGTTCAGAGATATCTGATTATGAAAGCTCAGTTAATAATAAGAATATTTCTCCTGATGGCAAATTTATACTGAGTGATAAGTCAATAAAAATCGATAATGTACATGGATTTGATAGATATCCTGACCTGAAACTGTCTACAGCTCAGGTTTATACATCACTAGATTACAGACATTGGGACACTTGGAATGATGGTCACTTTAACCATGTTTTCATGATGACAACCAATGCTTCAAAAGATGATAATGGTGTAGATATTATGAAGGACGAACCATTTAATTGTCCGACCAAACCGTTTGGTGGAGATGAAGATTATATTTGGAATCCTGATGGCAATAGTGTAGTCTATGTGAGTAAAAAATTAAGCGGCACACAAGCAGCTCAAAGTACAAATACAGATCTTTACCAATATAATATAAAGACAGGCAAAACTGAAAATCTTACAGAGAGCAACAAAGGATATGACACCAATCCTTCTTATTCACAAAATGGTGACTTAGCTTACCTTAGCATGAAAACTGATGGATATGAGGCAGACAAAAATGATATAAAAGTAATATCAAAAGGTATCATATCTAATCTCACAGCTCAATGGGATGGTACAATAAATAGTTTTATTTGGGCTGATGATAATCGCAATATTTTCTTTACGGCACCAATAAATGGCACTATTCAGCTCTTTAAAGTTGATTTTCCAGGCCTTACTAAAAAACTACCAGTTGTAGAGCAACTTACGGATGGTGAATGGGATATCACCGGTATTGTCGGTCAAAATGGAAATAAATTGGTTTTAACTAGGACAAGTATGAACCGAGCTGCTGATCTATATACTTATGATATCGAAACTAAGTCATGGTCGCAGCTTACTGATGTAAATAAAACGATTTATGACAAGATAGCGAAAAGCCGTACAGAGAAAAGGTATGTCACAACTACGGATGGCAAAAAAATGCTAGTTTGGGTAGTTTATCCGCCAAATTTTGATCCTACCAAAAAATATCCTGCTTTGCTTTACTGTCAAGGTGGTCCACAATCTGCCTTGACGCAATTTTATTCTTTCAGATGGAACTTACAACTTATGGCTAGTCAAGGTTATATCGTAGTAGCACCGAATAGACGTGGTATGCCAGGACATGGAGTAGAGTGGAATCATCAAATTAGTAAAGATTGGGGCGGACAAAATATCAAAGATTACTTATCTGCTATCGATGATGTATCAAAAGAAGCTTATGTGGACAAAAGTCGTCTAGGTGCAGTTGGGGCGAGTTATGGCGGATATTCCGTATTCTATCTTGCAGGAATTCACGAAAAAAGATTTAAGACGTTTATAGCCCATGATGGCGTGTTCAACACAAAAAGTATGTACGGGACGACAGAAGAAATGTTTTTTGTCAATTATGATTTTGGTGGTCCATATTGGGAAGGAAATAATAAAACATATACAGATTTTAATCCAATAAATCATGTAGCAAAGTGGGATACACCTATATATATTATACAAGGTGGCAAAGATTACCGCGTACCAATCGGACAGGGACTTGAGGCATTTAATGCAGCACAACTCCGTGGTATCAAAAGTAAACTTCTCTACTTACCTGATGAAAATCATTGGGTGATGAAGCCTCAGAATAGTTTGGTTTGGCAGAGAGAATTTTTCCAATGGTTGAAGGAGACTTTGTGAGTAAATTCATTTTTATAAGCATAATCAAATAATAGTAGAATCTATGTTTGGACCAGATAAAGAAACAAGATATCCACTTGCGCATTATGATAGACTTTGTTTTCTAAAGAATGTAGTAAAAAATCCTAATATTATTGTAGGTGATTATACATATTATGACGATTTTGAAAATGTAGAGAACTTTGAAAAAAATGTAAAATACCTCTTTGACTTCGTAGGTGATAAACTCATTATTGGTAAATTTTGTATGATTGCTTCTGATGCTAAATTTATCATGAATGGTGCAAATCATTTGACAAAAGGACTGACTACTTATCCATTTGCAATATTTGGAAATGGATGGGAAAATGCAATGGAAGGTAAATCATACCCATATAAATGTGATATCGTCATAGGAAATGATGTTTGGATTGGGTATAATGCTACCATAATGGCAGGCGTAAATATTGGCGATGGCGCAATTATTGGCGCTAATGCAACAGTTGTAAGAGATGTAGAACCTTATACAATTGTGGGAGGAAACCCTGGCGCAGAAATAAAAAAACGTTTTTCAGACGAAACCATTTCTAAACTTTTAGAGCTAAAGTGGTGGAATTGGGACATTGAAAGAATTACAGCAAATATTCAACATTTGACGGGTGACAATATTGATAACTTGGTAAAATAGCACGAAACTAAATATTCTTCTCATAAAAAAAAGGCTGTAGCAAGTTTAATACTCACTACAGCCTTTTATATATAATGTGGATTGCTTTTAAAATTAAATCACACCTTGTACTAAAAGTGACACATCATTTTTAAGTACTTCTATGAAACCTTTTTGGATCTTAAAGGTCATTTTTTCACCTTTTGTATCCAATATTCTCACTTCACCTTGTCCTAGTGCTGCTACGATTGGCGCGTGATTCTTTAGAATCTCAAACTGTCCGCTGATGCCAGGTACTTTTACCGATGTGATTTCTCCGTGAAAGATCTCTTTTTCAGGTGTCAACACTACTAAATTCATAATTGTCTATTTATTGTGTCAGAAATACCGATTACGCGTTTGCTGCTGCTTCAGAAAGCATTTTCTCGCCTGCAGTGATCACATCTTCTATGGTTCCTTTAAGGTTGAATGCTGCTTCTGGATACTTATCTAGTTCACCATCGATGATCATGTTAAATCCTTTGATCGTTTCTTCGATTGGAACCAATACACCAGGGATACCTGTGAACTGCTCTGCAACGTGGAATGGTTGTGATAAGAATCTCTGCACTTTTCTAGCACGGTACACGACCATTTTATCTTCTTCAGAAAGCTCTTCCATACCCAAGATAGCGATGATATCTTGAAGTTCGTTGTATCTCTGAAGGATCATTTTTACTCTCTGAGCTGTGTTATAATGGTCTTCACCAATGATCGCAGGGTCAAGAATTCTTGATGTAGAATCCAATGGATCCACAGCTGGATAGATACCCAATGATGCAATTTTTCTGCTCAATACGGTAGTGGCATCAAGGTGGGCAAATGTCGTTGCTGGCGCAGGGTCAGTCAAGTCATCCGCAGGTACATAAACCGCTTGCACAGATGTGATAGATCCTCTTTTTGTAGAAGTAATACGCTCTTGCATCAGACCCATCTCTGTAGCAAGGGTAGGTTGGTAACCCACCGCTGAAGGCATACGACCTAGAAGTGCTGATACTTCTGAACCTGCTTGTGTAAATCTAAATATATTATCGATGAAGAAAAGGATATCTTTTCCACCATTTGGATCACTCAAGTCACCATCTCTGTAGTATTCAGCAAGTGTCAATCCTGATAATGCTACCCTTGCTCTCGCGCCTGGCGGCTCATTCATCTGACCGAATACGAAAGTTGCTTTAGATTCTTTTAAGCTTTCTTTGCTTACTTTGCTTAGATCCCAACCGCCTTCTTCCATTGAATGCATAAAATCAGCACCATAATTGATGATACCTGACTCAAGCATCTCTCTTAGAAGGTCATTTCCTTCTCTTGTACGCTCACCAACACCTGCAAATACAGATATACCATCATATCCTTTTGCAATATTATTAATCAATTCCTGGATCAAAACTGTTTTTCCTACTCCGGCACCACCGAAAAGACCAATTTTACCACCTTTTGAGTATGGCTCGATAAGATCGATTACTTTAATACCTGTGTATAAAATTTCATTTTCAGTTGACAAGTCTTCAAATCTTGGTGGCTTGTTGTGGATACTGTATGTTTT
>DAOLFJ010000534.1:0-2030 GCA_035326365.1 Saprospiraceae bacterium
AAGCTATCGCTGGAAGCAATATCTACCATATCAATGGCGAACAAATAGGAGCATCGGGTTCATATATTTGCACTTTAAAAAGTTCAGATATGATTGTCAATAAAAAATTGGTATTGGTGCGCTAAGTTCACGATCAAAAAAACAAATAACATGGTTAATTTCGATTCAATGAAAAATTATTTTTATATCCTAATCCTTTTTATTTCTTCCATATCAATTTGGCCAGTCAGTGGCTTTTGTTTTTCTTTATCAAATAGTTATGATAATTTATACAACGCAAACTCAGCCGTAGATACATTGGGTCCCATTTTGGGCGACAACCCAAATTTCTTTTGTGTTGCAGATGATGATTGTTTGTCTACACGTTGCGACCTAACAAAAGAAGTTTATAAAAATATCCAGACCAATTGCGAAAATAATTTACAAGTGACCTGGAAAATTGATATAGATCTTTACCAAGACGGAATCACCGATTATGAGTACATTAGCGATCTACCTATTGGCAATGATGTCTCGAATGCAAACAACGGAATTTATGAAGATATCGTAGATGATAATGGAAATGGTATAAAAGACATATACTTAGCTCCCACAATATATGGTAATTATTGTAAAATTTATTTACCACAAAATGATTTGCCTAATAAAAGTACACATCTGATAACTTGGACAGCAACAGATATCTGCGGGAACAGCTCTGTAGATACAGAAATTATTACTGTAAAAGATTTAAAAAAACCTTCACCTGTCTGTGTTCCTCTCGCCACTGGAGTACCATATGATTATGATGGTGATGGCCCTTTGATGCCATATTTAGAACTTTATGCAGCCGACTTCATGTTCCGAAGTTATGATAATTGTACCGCAGATGCTGATTTGTTTTTTACTTTTGATGATGTACCACCACAGTTAACAGACAAAGTAGTATTTGGCAAAATAGTCAATAGAGATGTTGCTCATTACTATAATTCAGATGGAGCGCTTTCCGCTTACCCTGCTATTTCAGATGAAGAAAAGGAAATTGAAAACCGATATTTAAATGGTGAACAAGGAATATACGTCTGGTCCCCTCAAGCTAAATCTTCTATAAAGTTATTTAATTGTAATGCCTTAGACCCTATTAATGAAGGAAACGCCATTGATTTAATGCTCACCGTTTGGGATGAAGAGTTATATCATGATTTTTGTTGGTCAAGTTTAAAACTTATCATAAGTTGTGATTTTAATGAAGATAGAAATTCTGATATCATAGGAAATGTGAGCTCGGTTACTGGCGCAAAAGCAAAAAACATCTTACTTCTTGTTGACGGCAACTTACCTGAATTTCCAAAATCGCAATTAACTAATCAAGAAGGGATGTACCAATTTTCTGATTTCCCTAAGGGTTTGAATTATAAATTGGAAGGTACTTTTGTTTCTGAAGAGATGAAAGGGCTTGATTATACTGATATGAGTAATTTGTATTGGCATTTACAAGGCATAAAATTGATTACAAATCCTTACCAACTTATTGCCGCTGATGTAAATGGTGATCTTTTACTAAATGAATTAGATTTCATCATGCTTAAAAATGCTTTACAGACAAAAAGTGAAACAGGCTTTACCGCCAATAAATGTGTAGTAAAATCAAGCGAATTGAATGTTTCAAATTGGAGTACCTACAAAGTGTCCATAGATCATACTTTAGCAGATGATGTATTTGACCTTGATTTTGTGGCAATAAAAACCGGAGATATCAATGGTAGCCATTTTGGTACAGGAATTATAAATTATGAATACAAAAAAACGTATACCATAGATCCTTCTCATGAAGTTGACGGAAGATCTATTGATAATCAAGTTGTAAATCAAGTATCATTTACACCAAATCCATTTACAGATTATACCACTTTATCATTTTATGCCCCACAAGCTGGAGATTATACGCTAGTTATTACAGATTTAGCAGGTAAAATTGTTTCTCAACAGCAATTCGAAGCTATCGCTGGAAGCAATATCTACCATATCAATGGCGAACAAATAGGAGCATC
>DAOLFJ010000003.1:0-50846 GCA_035326365.1 Saprospiraceae bacterium
AGAAGATTCCCCGCTATTTAATGCTGGACGAGGAAGTGTGTTTACTGCGACAGGAAGTCACGAGATGGACGCATCGATAATGGAAGGTCATACACTGAAAGCAGGTGCTGTATCTTTACTTAAGGGAATTAAAAATCCTATTTTGCTTGCTAGAGATGTGATGGAAAAATCTGAACATGTTTTTTTAGCTGGTGAAGGAGCTCGTCAATTCGCATTGGAACTGGGATATACCTTTGAAGATGATACATACTTTTATGACGACCTAAGATACCAACAATGGCAAGAAA
This sequence comes from Saprospiraceae bacterium, assembly GCA_035326365.1. Lineage (GTDB taxonomy): Bacteria > Bacteroidota > Bacteroidia > Chitinophagales > Saprospiraceae > OLB9. The sequence goes on from DAOLFJ010000003.1 coordinate 288, forward strand.
TAAAAGATAGCGATCATTTCCAATTAGATCATAGCCTTAAAAAAGACTCTAAATTCGGAACAGTAGGTGCTGTGGCTTGTGATGCTTTTGGAAATCTTGCAGCGGCTACTTCCACTGGTGGAATGACCAATAAAAAATGGGGTCGTGTCGGCGATAGTCCCATGATAGGTGCTGGAAATTATGCCAATAATGCCACTTGTGCAGTAAGTTGTACCGGAAGTGGTGAGTATTTTATCAGAGGTGTGGTAGCTTATGATGTCTCTTGCTTGATGGAATATAAAGGGTTGAATGTAGTAGAAGCAGCTGCCGAAGTGATACATCATAGAATATTGAAAATTGGTGGAGATGGTGGACTAATTGCAGTAGATAAAAATGGCAATGTAACCCTTCCCTTTAATACAGAAGGTATGTATCGAGGATACCGGAAATCAAATAATGAAAAAGGAATTTTTATTTACAAAGAATAAAGACCTACAAAATCAGCATCCATAGGCAAGACTTTAATCGCTCTTTTTTCAATGTTAAATCGATCACCATTTGCTAGGACGTGTGTGATGAGATTTGTAAGCGTCATGGGTGTGCCTTCCTCTAGAATCTCGATATTATTGTGTTGTAATTTATTAGGATCGAATAAAATAACCATTCCTGAGCCTATCACTTCGAAATCATTACAGTTTTTAATGACTAACCCGGTGTCTTCAGCAAGACCCACGCCAATTAATTTAGGAAATCTTGCCACAGCTTCTGCCAATCTTCCGAATCTTCCTCGAGAAATAAAGTGTGAATCAATAACCAATTTTGGTATAAAACCCATTCCTTTTGACATTCCCACTGCACCTTTGAAAAAAGACTGTGAGCTACTCCCACCTGAAATCATTTCTCTGGACATACACATCGCACCTGCACTCGTTCCTGCGATGACGATGGGTTCATTCTGATATCTTTCCAACATGATTTTGTGAATGATCGTACCTCCTATTTTGCTCGTTATCTTTGACTGATCGCCACCAGAAAACATGATACAATTTGCTCTTCGAATTAAGTCAATACTATCTGCTTCTTCTGATTGTTCTCTCTTACGAATATCCAAAATATGCACATTGGTACATTCTAATTTAGCAAAAGCTTTTTTATAATTCCCTATAACTTCATCAGGAATACTAGATGCCGTAGGTATGACAACTATCATAGCATCTTTACCACCACTTTCTTTGACAACTCTTGCCAACATGCCTTCTGTGATATATTCTAAAGTGTAAATTTCACTTTTCTCGATACCTTTATCTTCGTTTCCACCTATGGGAATAAGGATGCCTTTTACGTTCATTTGCTTGGTATTTGCGGTGCAAAATTAGGTCAAATAAACAAGAAATTGTAAATTATCACCCAAAACTTACTAAATCAATGGATTACGGAATTAAAAAATTGTCTTTTGATTGGGTCAATATTAGGTGTTTTGATGGACAAAAACAATGAACTTAATCGGGTTAGTTCCATTTATAATTAGTACATTTGACCATCTAAGCAAACATATTAATATATACGTCATGAAATTAAGTCATTCTATTTTCCATAAATTTATATTTATTTTGTTCGTTTTGGGCTTTATAAACGAAGGTATGTCGCAAAAGTCTTTTGCCGTTAGCCAAGAATATGATTTTCAATATTCACAACAACTACTTGGAAAAAGTGGACAATTACTAACCATCAAGCGTTCTGTAAATACAACTACATCATCAGAGAAAGAGTTAATTTCACTGCCTTATAGGATTCCCATTATTGAAAAAACACCATTTATCACGCTTGCTGCAAAAATTACGGCTGATGGTACATGGTTAGAAGATTTCGTTGTTTCATATCGATTATCAAAAGATTCTTTGATGTGGACAGATTGGGAAATATTTTCATTAGATAGCCATACACATGAATTTGATCATGAAAACCATGAAGCAGATGATAAAATAAGTACTCTTTTGTTTCTTGAAGAAAATGCAACCTTCTTTCAATACAAAATAGATCTCAAAACAGAAAATGCAAATATTCATAAATTAAGATTTGACTTCTTTAATCCTGGTATAGGAATTGAGACTAAAGATCATCAACCTAAAAATATCATCGAGCCTCGCCAAATGGATTGCCCTAGTCTAGATTTTAAAACTAGGGTGGATTGGGGATGTCCAGACGGTTTGAATGCACCCTTGTGGGAACCTCAATATAGCAAAATCACTCATTTTGTCATTCATCACCAAGCAGGAACGGCAAATCCACCGTATGATGCTGTGTTGCGTAGTATATGGAACTATCATACCAATACAAATGGATGGGGAGATATCGGCTACAATTGGATCGTGGCACCTGATGGAACGATTTATCAAGGGAGAGCGTGGGTAGGTCAGACAGATCAGAATGTACGTGGTGCGCACATGTGTGCTTGTAATGGTAACAAAGCAGGCATTTGTTTGTTAGGTAATTTTACCAATACCTTTCCTACACAAAATGCTTATAGTACACTTATCCGATTGTTGGGTTGGAAAGCTACGGAATTGCTAATCGAACCATTAGACCAAAGTCTTACACCTATTCGGATTTCTGCTGGATGTGCTGATTTGGTTGCTAATCATATTATAGGTCATATGGATGGTTGTCCTATCGGTTATACAGAATGTCCGGGTGCAAAATTTGCTCCTGCCATGTCGCAGATAAAAACTGATGTTGCTAATTTGATAGATCAATGTGTAGCACCTTGTAACAAACCCTTGAATGACGGTTGTGGCGCTGGAACCATAGCTACTAATCTTCTATATTCAGAAAATTATACGCCTATCAAAGGTAACACTTGTGGCGCGACATCCTCATTATTTCCAAGTTGTGTAGGATATCAAGATGATGATGTATTTTATAGATTTACACCTACCACTGACCATGCAACCATCAAAATCAAAAGTGGAACAGGCAATGATATGGCTTTCCAATTATTATCTGGACCTTGTAACAATGCTATGGTAGAACTTTCTTGTATAAACGAAACAGGTTATGGTGGACAAGAATCCTATTTTGCGGACAATCTGACATCTGGTGTAGAATATTTTATTAGAGTATGGCATGTAGGATTTGCAAATGGAACGGATAGTGACTTTGACATAGGCGTTTATAATAGTTGCGTAAATATTAATCCGACACCACTAGATATCACAGGAACTCCGACTGGGTTTACAGACAGTATTTCTATTTTTAACATCATAAAACAAGAAGATGTCACATACAAATGGGAAGTATTAAGTGGTGGTCTAATATCGGGGAGCAATGACAAAAGTTCACTGTTTGTAAGATGGACTTCAGCAGGTACACATATTATAAAAGTGAGTGTTTTGACCAATTGTGATAGTCTTTTATATACAGATATTTATACTGTAAACGTTACTACCCTTAGTTCGACAAATGATGATTCTTTTGTAAAGTCTAATGTAACCATCTTTCCCAATCCAACTAAAAACTTATTTACTATTCATCTAGAAAATAATGGTGAAGCACTTAAAGATGTGCAAATCAGTATTTATGATATGATGCAAAGAGAAGTCTATGTACAAAATAAATCCAAATATAATCAAAATCAAGGCATAGAAATAGATGCATCATATTGGCCAAAAGGTGCTTACATGGTCAATGTCATTATCAATACTGAAGTCAGCACTCATAAAGTAGTCATTAAGTAAGATTTATCTAGAATAATCTTCATTGTACGTGCTATATAATGCGATACAAAGTAATAGCACTAAAGTGAATTGATCGGGTAAAAATTACAACAACAACCTTTACCCAATAATAGTAGCCAAGACCTTTACTCCAAAATCTTTACCAATATATGGATTATTATTTGATTTTGACTTGAAATCTGAAGTAATGATACCTTCTGAACTAGCTATGTCAAAAATACAAAGGTTTGCTTTTGCACCCACCTCGATATCTGGAATAGGGAGTTTTAGCATTTGTCTAGGAGTTACAGTAAGCTTGTGAATGAGTTGCGGAATGGTAATTACTTTACTTAAGCTACTAATCGTAGCAGCTAGACATGTTTCTAAACCTGTAGCACCCGGTGTAGCATAAGTGAACTCAAGGTTTTTTGCTTCTTCGTCCAATGGTGTATGATTAGATACTATGACATCGATGGTGTTATCATTGAGTCCTTGTATCAGTGCTTTTTTGTCAGATTTACTTCTTAAAACAGGAGCGACTTTGAGATTGGTATCAAAATCATTTAAGTCTTCATCAGTGTGCAGTAAGTTCTGGTAAGATACCGTTGCCATGATACGGTTTCCATCCTTTTTGGCAGCTTTGATAGCTTTGACGGATCTTTCTGAAGAAATACAATGCTCTACTATCGTTCCTTTGTTGTAATCATTAATTAAAATATCTCTTTGTACTAGATTCAACTCCGCAATTACTGGCACGCCTTTCATACCTAGAGATGTACTCATGTCACCTTCATGCATCTCGCCACCTTGACTAAGGTAGTGATCGTCTGGATGATGGAAAATGATGCCATCCACTTGATTTGCATATTGTAGCGCTCTGCTTATTAGACCAGTATCTTGCACAGACTTCATTCCATCAGAAAAAGCGATGGCACCACCGGACGACATGTCCATATATTCTGCGATGTCGACGCCTTTTAGGTCTTTGCTCAATGCGCCTATGGGTAGGATTTCTACGCCATTTCTATCGGGATGGTCTTTTAAATATTTAATGTCAGCCTTGGATTGTGTGACTGGTTTATTATTCGGAAATATAGCCAAAGTTGTATATCCACCTGCCAATGCAGCTTTTGTGAGTGAGTCAATGGTTTCTCTATGTTCATAACCTGGTTCACCACTGTGCGTACCAATATCACAAAGGCCGATGCTACAATACAAGTCATTACCTTTGATTACTTCTGCATCTGCTGACTTAATGTTTTTACCTATTTTTTCTATTTTGCCTTCATGGATAAAGATATCTGTTTTCTGTAGATGGTGTTTAGAACCTTCATGTACAATGGTCACATTCTTGATGAGGAAAGTCATGGATATTTAGTTTTTGAAAAATCTTAAGAGCAATGATTCGGTGGCCAAAAATATGAGGGCAGCGATGAGGAACCACTTCCACAAAACGATGCCTTTGTCTTTTTCGCTGATGGTGCCTGATATATTTGCCTGCAAAGCCGATGAAATAACTTTAATTTTTGGATTAGTTGGATTGATATTTTCGAGTTCTGCTTCTGAAAACATATTCAAATCAGATTCACGTCTATCATAATTAAAAGCATATTGCCCCACAGTCTCTTCATCCAATTTCAGGTCATAAAATCCTGCTTCACGTATTTGATTATTTAGGTCTAAGCTAATTTTATTTCCATTTGGTATTTGACCTGGGATAAATTCGTCGGCACCTGATAGCTTATAGACGAAATCTCCTGATTTTCTTTTGTTGTCCGTTTCTATAACTACGTTATTGGTGATAGTGTAGGACAGGTTTTTCTGTTTTGTCGTAGAAATAGCCATTTTGTAGACTAAAGGAACAAAAATCTCTGCATTAAAAACCAAATCATTCACATCAGAATTTAAAGGTCCTGCACAAACAAATAGTTGTCCATCTCCTACCCTATACTTACTCAGATATGAACTTCCATCTCTGTACACAAGCAACTTTTCTTCTAACGCAGACTGATTGCTAGACTGGTCAAAAGATAAGGTTGTCACAGGAAGTTTAAGGTTGGTTTTTGTATTTATATATACATCAGAAAAAATAAACTCTTCCGTATTGATGGAAGAAACTTCTTTTTTAGTTTTATTGATGGCTGTAAAACCTCTTGCACCCGAAATATTCAAGAAGTTGTTATAATTAGCGAGATCTGCATTACTGCCAGGGAAAACTAAGACTTTGCCACCATTTCTGATATATTGAGTCAACTCCGAAGACAAGCCTGAAGTGATGGTTTTTAAGTCATTTAGAATGATTAAGTCAAAATTGGCGAACTGTTGATATTGGAGTTGATTGACACTTTGATTGGAAAGTGAGAAATAACTTACCCCTTTAAATAAAGCATCCATGTATTTATTCGGACCGCTTTCATTTACAAAAAGTGCTTTGATAGTGTCAGGTACAGAGAAAGAAATGTAATAATTATCATCAAATTGCACAGGATAATCTGTAACATTAACGATAGCTTGTTGCCATCCTGATTTTTTGACAGTAACAACAACCGTATCTGTAATGAAGCTATTTGCAGGAATATCACGGATACCTATGGGTTTGTCTTGGCCATCGCTTTTATATGATAACTTTATTTGTTCTACATCTTCACCACTATTATTTTTGACTCGGACAACCAATTTATTGTTTTGGTTCAATACAGGAATTGGTCCATCAAACCACACACTATCTACTGAAATGTTTTTTTGTTGGGCTGTCTGTATCGGAAGCAGATTGATTTCTATACTAGTGTCTTGCACAAGTCCTAAATCACTAATAGACTTCTGAAAATCGGATAATATGTAACTGATTTTATTGGTCGTAGCAGCACTTAGCAATTGTGATTGTCGATTTACAACCCTTTCTAATGGTTGCACAGTAGGCGTAACTTTGATATCATTAATATAACTCAAAGCATCTTCTTTGCTTAGTAAACGTTGATGTCTGCCTTCGAAATCATGGGTGAGTATCTGGAATTTGTCTTCTTCACTGTAAGCACTTATGATCGATCTCGCACGTTCTTTGGCATAATCTAGCAATGGAACATCCTGTCTATTGGCAGTCATACTGAATGAGTTATCGACAAAAACAGACACCGTATTAGCACCCGTTTTTACAGTATCACCTGTGGGAATAAATGGTTGGGCAAATGCAAAAACTAAGGCAGCAATGGCCAGACATCTAGCCAATAAGACTAATAAATTCTTGAGTTTATTGCGATTGGAAGTTTCTTCTTTTATTTCTTTTAGGAACCTGACATTTGTAAAATACACCCTTTTGAACTTACGAAAGTAAAATAAGTGTATAATCACCGGAATGGCTAAAGCCGTGAGTGCCCAAAGAAAGTAGGGATATAAAAACTGCATAGATTTAGCGATTATGGATGCAAAAATATGATTAACAATATTAAAACGGCTATAATTGTTTAAAATTTTACGAATGGAAGTGAAAAGTGGTGGTGGATATAGGGGAATTGCTAGTTTGGGGAATTTGCTGAACTGCGAAAATTGCTAAATTGCGAAAATTGCTAAATTGCTAGAATTGCTGATTTGCTAAAATTGTTGAATTGCTAAACTGTTGATTTGCTTAATTGTTGATGACGCTAAATCTGCACATGTTTGGGGAAATTGCTTAATTGCTAAGTTATTTATTTACTTATATTTGCATTAGCATAATTTGTAAAGCAATAAAATAAAAAAGAGGAGGCTATCTTTTTAGACAGCCTCCTCTTTTATTATATTTATGAAATGACTATTAAAAACCCATTCCCATACCACCCATACTTTTCTGGAATTCTTCCATGGTCATTTTTTTATAACCTTTGGTATCGTATTTCAACTTTGTTTCATCTACAGTATCTTTTACATCGACTGCTGTCATTGTCATTGAAAACTGTGGATTACCAACTGTAAACTCCATTGGGTAACCAGCAAATTCTAAAGACTGAAAACCTTGTATCATATTAGCTTTTGTTTTTACTTGCTCTGTCACATAACCAGTTAACGTTGTGCCTTCCATCTCAGGATTTGTTACCGTCATCTTGTAACATTTATACCCAAGTATTTCTTTAGTATCATTTTTATCGTAATCTATTTTGGATTTAGATGCGATTTCCTTTTGTTGAGGTGTTTGAGATTCTTCTAATGTAGATTCTATCCACATTTTCTGTCCCATAACATCAAACAACATATTCATTTTTTTCTCTACGTTTTCTACAAATACTTTCATTTCCATCATTCCTCCCATCATGTTCATATATGTTGCATGTTGCTCGGCTTTAAAATGAAGCTCAGTTTGAGAGCCTTTCATCATCTCAAGACCCATAGCCATTTGTGGATCTTCAGATTTTACCTCTGTGATTTCCATTTTAACAGTACCTTGTTCAAGAACTTTCTGAGCATTTAGAATAAAGTTGGAAGATACAAGAAGTACCGTAACTAAAATTGAAAAAAAGTTTTTCATGTTTGAATTTGATTTAATGATTTATGTTAAAAATTAATTATTTACACCTATAAATGTAATTTAGCTTAAATAAGTTACAAAATTATCAAAATTTCAGAAATATTAGTATTTCTTTAAGATATCATCCGAACAATCTAGTATGCCTTTTCAAAACTAAAAATAGAAGCTGGATAATCTTTACCAATGATAACTCCGTATTTATCCTGATCGTCTTCTGACATTTGGTCTGGTGTATGTATGTAGGAATTAGGAACATTTGTTAGTTCTTTTATCCAATATTTTACAAAATCTCCATTTGCATCATACTTTTTTGCCTGAGTAAGGATGTTAAAATACCGATCTTCTCTCGGATCACTTCCTATGCCTGCCACATAATTCCAATTTCCATAATTGGAGCAGGGATCATAATCAATAAGCATTGACTCAAAATATTCAGCACCCATTATCCAATTTAACTTCAGATCTTTCACAAGGAAACTGGCAACATTTTGTCTTCCTCTATTGGACATAAATCCTGTAGCATTGAGTTGTCTCATATTAGCATCTATAAATGGCACACCTGTAATTCCTGTTGCCCATAGATGAAACAACTCCATATCTAATGAACCACCTGGATCTTTTTGGCGAATACCGTCGAAATGAAATATTCTGTTTTCATATTTTTTGCCCATCAATCTAAAAAAGTCTCGCCATAATAATTCAAAATAAACCCAATAAGTTGATTCATTTTTCTTTACCGTTGATTCATACTTCATTTTGTACTGCATCACTAACTTTGGAGATATACATCCGACAGATAACCAAGACGAAAACTTGGTAGAGAAATCCCATCCTAGAAGTTCGTTTCTGGTTTCTTTATACTTTTGAACATTGTTGGTCTCCCAAAAATACTTGTCCAATTGTTTGATACCTTCGGTTTCGCCGCCTATAAAGTTTTGATTTTCAATGTGCTGACTAGTATCAACATCGTCTTTAAAGAATGTTTTTAAGGTGGGAAGTTCACCTCTATCTAAATATTCGTCAGGAAATGGAATAAATGTTGGTTCTGGCAATGGTTCTCTTATAGGAACTATATTTTCTACTTCTTTTCTAAATGTGGTAAAAACATCAGGTACTTGAGATATTGGAAAAGGAAGATCTGCTGTATAATATAACATTTTGCCCCTACAAAAACGTAACTCCTGTCCTACTGACCATAATTTTTTCTCTAAATCATCCTGTACTTTTATTTCTTCTGCTGTGCGTTCACGATTGCAATAAACCCAACTAGTTTTAAGTTCCTTTGCCAATGAAAATATCTCTTCGACAGGATCACCAATTCTGATGACTAGATCTCCGCCCTTTTTTCTTAAATTTTCTCTTAAATCGTGTACAGACTCAATTATAAATTTTGTCCTGAATTTGCCTGTCTTTTCAAACCCAAAAGATGTTTTTCCTTCAAATACCTTTTTGTCAAAAACATAGACAGGAATTATCTTTTTTGCCTTTAGTAAAGCTTCGTTTAATCCTTCGTTGTCATGAAGCCTTAAGTCATTTCTAAACCAAACTATCGCAATATTATCCAATTTATTTATACTTTTGTTGCACACTTGTTAACAATGGAATCTTACAAATGTTATTAAAAATGAGCATATTTTAACAATATAAAAGTGTAATGCAGTTATGAAACAGAAACCTTTAGTAGATAAAATTTGTGTTCTCGAAAAGTTTGATGTGAAAGGTGGTTGGACCTTTGCTCGAATTCCTGAGATTCCACAAGACAGAAAAGCTTGGTTTGGATGGGTAAAGGTAAGTGGCAAAATTGATGATTATGAAATAATAAATCAATCTCTTATGCCAATGGGTAATGGAACTCTTTTTATGTCTGTGAAAGCTGAAATTCGTAAAAAAATAAAAAAAGAAGTCGGAGATTCAGTACATATTATTTTATATGCTGACCAAAATACTAATACACTAGTGCAAGATTTACTAGATTGTTTAGAAGAAGAACCTAAGGCATTGTCATTCTATAATCAACTTGCCATTTCTGATCAAAAAGCGTTTCTAGATTGGATTACTGCTTCAAAATCTGAGCACATAAAAGAAGAAAGAATAGCAAAAAGTATAGACCTTATGCTTGAAAACAAAAAAATCAACAGCCTAACAAGCTAAGAACTTAAACTCTATGAAACTAAACTAGTGTATATGTCTTTATACTTTTGAGCTGATGCGTCCCAAGAGTAATCAAGTGCCATCGCATTTATAACACATTGATCTTTGAAAGTCGTATTATGATATAATTCATATGCGCGCCAAACAGAATGTATCATCTGGTCAAATGTCATATGATCAAATCTAATCCCTACGCCTCCTTCTTCGCTAATGTCTTTCACACTATCTTTAAGACCTCCTGTAGTCCTAACAATTGGAATGGTGCCATATCTCATGGCAAACATTTGATTTAGCCCACATGGTTCTACCCTTGATGGCATAAGTAGGAAGTCACAACCAGCATATATTTTATGAGACATAGCTTCGTTATATGCCAACATGCAGGCTACATTACGAGAATGTTTTTGTGCTACCGCTTTTAATGAACCTTCAATACTTTTATCTCCTGTACCTAAAATGATGAAATTTGCATTGCGATGATTAGAAAGCCATGTGTCTATGATTCCTGGAATAAATTCAGCACCTTTTTCTAATACTAATCGACCTATAAATCCATAGAGTGGTAATGAAGGATCTAGACCAGCAATATTACAAATAATATCTTTATTTCGCTTTTTAAATTCGATCTGATCATCTTGCAGCTTATATCCAACCATTGGATCAGTCGCAGGATCCCAAACTTCATTATCAATACCGTTAAGAATTCCAGAACATTTCCACGCTTCTGATCTAAAGAGCGATTCCAATCCAAAGGACTCGTACATGAGTTCATTCATGTAATTAGGAGAAACCGTTGTCACTCTATTGACACATCTTACGGCTGACGAAAGCGGATTGATCACATTATTCCAATCTAAAAGTCCACTCTTCCAATTGTCAAAGTTTGGCAAAAGATATTGTTGACTCCAACTGAAAGCGCCTTGGTACCTTTCATTATGTATAGTAAACACCGTAGGTATCTGGCTTAGTGACTGAAATTCATACGCGTGTTTAAGCATAAAAGGTATCAGTCCTGTATGATGGTCATGACAATGGATAATATCTACATCAACTTGACCATCACGAAGCCAAATTAGAAATGCTCTTTGAAATGAAATATATCTTGAAATTTCATCACCAAAAAAATTACCATCATGTCCAGCATAAACACCGTATCTATCAAATTTGCCAGGTATATGGATGGTATAAAAAGGAAACCCTAATATATCATCAATAAAATAACGAACTTCAAAATACAAGTACTCTTGCCCCAAATGAAAATTACCTGTATGGACGATTCTATAAAGTTTTCCTTCGAACCAGGGCATATCATAGGCAGGAATGACTACACTAGCTTCTACGCCTATTTTTCTAAGATATTTCGGCAATGAACCGACTACATCAGCCAATCCACCTACTTTAGCCACCGGAAAACACTCTGCACTTGTATATATGACTTTCATTTACTTCCTTTTTATAATGGAGAAAGCACAAATATGATAAAATCTTTTGAATTAAGAAATATAAATCTACCAGAAACTAAAAAAGGGCCGAATAAAACTATCCAACCCTTTTTTATCAATATTTTAAATATCTAAAGTTTCTTGATTTATGGTTTTGGAGCTTCCATAAGCTTGAAGAACTGGTCTAATTTTGGCAAAATAATGATTTCTGTTCTTCTATTTGCTGATCTACCTGCGGCAGTTGCATTTGATTCTTTAGGAACATATTCCGATCTAGCTCCAGCTGTCATTCTTGCAGGGTCCACTTTATATTTACTTTGTAATACCCTAACGATAGCAGCTGATCTTTTTGCACTTAACTCCCAGTTATCAGTAGCAGTTTCAGATGAAATCGGAACATTGTCTGTATGTCCTTCTACCAATATGTCAAGATCTTTCTGATCATTTAAGATTTTTGCAATTTTGGCCAATACTTTATCAGCACCACCACTGATTGCAGCAGAAGCTGACTTGAAAAGCATATTATCAGACAAAGAAATATACACAACTCCTTTCTTTACTTCGATAGAAACATCAGAATCGTTAAAGTCACTAAGCGTTTTCTTTAGGTTAAGCGCTAAAGCTAAATTTACAGAGTCTTTGTACTGCATCGTTCTTGTTAGATCTTTGATGTACTGACTTTGTTGGCTGATTGCTTCTAGAGATTTTTTGATACTCTCAGCACCAGCTTGGTTGATCACAGAAGCATTGCTCAATTGTCCCAAAAGTGAATTGTTACTACTTTTCAGAACCATTAATTGTTCTTCTTGGCTACTCAATTTTACATTTGCCAATGCTAGGTCATCTGTTGCTTTTTTCAAATTTGCATTAGAAGTCTCCAACCTTCTATTTAAGTCCAAAAGTTGTTTTTCTAGGTCTGCACTTCTTTCTTCACACTTGCTCAATAATTCTTTTTGTGCTTCTAGTGCAGCGGTAGCTTCATTTAGTTTTTTCTTACTTACACATCCCGATGTTACAAACACCAAGGTCATCAATACCACTAACAATTTTGAAAATTGCATTTAATTAAAATTTTAAGGTTACATAATATATACTACAAGATAGTTCATCAAAAACTATGCTAATCTGATTTTTACAATAGGTTTTAGACATATTTTGTTTAAACATTCGTTCACTTTAATACAATTTTATACTTTTACGTTCTTTTTCAAATGAACCTAAATAATTTTATTATGATTAGAAATAGTTTTTCAATTTTACTGGTATTAATTATCGGTGTTACATGCATGCATGCCCAAAAGAAAGCAAGTCCTTACGATTTTGGGAAAATGTGGACCTTTGAAAACCCTCCAAAAGAATGGGTAAAAGCCACATACAATATGGATGTGGAAGATGAATGGTTTGACTTCGTTAGAAAATCATCTTTAAGATTTGCTACTTGGTGTAGTGCGTCTTTTATTTCACCAAATGGTTTGATTATGACCAATCACCATTGCTCTAGAGATGTCGTAGCTGCATTGCAGAAAGAAGGTGAGAACTTTGACAAACAAGGTTTTTATGCCCAAAACTTAGCAGATGAACGTAAAGCTGACGGTCTTTTTGTGGAGCAAATGATAAAAGCAGAAGACATTACTGCTTTAGTACAGTCAAAAACGAAAAGTGCAAAAAGCGATTCTGAAGAAATGGACCTTAGAAAAGCGGCATTGAAGGAAATTGAAACCATGTATGCTGAAAAAGCAGATTGGAAAGGTTTGAGACTTCAGTTGGTTACCTTTTATAGTGGCGGTAAATTTTCTATTTATGGGTACAAAAGGTACAGTGATATAAGATTGGTTTGGATTCCTGAACTTGATCTTGGATTTTTCGGTGGCGATCCTGACAACTTTACTTATCCAAGGTACAATCTAGATGCTACATTCTGGAGAGCATATGATGAAAATGGAAATCCGTTAAATACAAAAGACAATTACCTTAAGTTTAACAAGAATGGAGCGGCTGAAGGTGAACCTGTATTTGTAGTAGGTAATCCGGGCAGAACAGAAAGATATAGAACCGTTTCTCAGCTTAGCTATGATCGTGATTATAGATACCCATTACAATATAAATTTCTAAAAAATAGAAATGATATGATGATGCGTAAGTATAATATAATCAAAAAAGATCCAAGCAAAGAGTACGAAGCTCAAGAATTATTAAATGAAATAGCTGGTGTCGCAAATTCCATGAAAGCATTCGGTGGTATCGCAAAAGGATTAAAAGATCCAGCTTTGTTCAACAGAAAAGCGGAGATGGAAAATTATATTAGATCTAAATCTCCAGGAATTACTTATTGGGATGACTTAGCAAAACATTATGAAGTCTTGAATCCTAATGGATGGGTTATGTCGCACCTTGTACCTAGTGGACTTCGTGGGAATATTTATACCATGATGCACGATGTGGCAGCTTACAAGGATCTAGTGGCAAATAATGGAGACCAAGCGAAAAAAGATAAGTTGCAAGCGACGATAACTGAAAAAGCAAAAACGCTTAACGATGCTGAGCAAATAGAATTATTTACCATGTTCTTAAATGAAGTAAAAGAAGATATCTATCCTGGTGATATGACACTTCAAAAAGTACTTGGTAAAAGAAGTGTAGATGAATACGTAAAATACCTTCTCAAAGAAACCAAGTTTAAGGATGAGAAAAAGGTAGCTGAGTTTTTTGCTAATAGTGATAAAATGGCATCAGATAATGATCCTTTATTGGAAGCTAGTAATGTATTTGTAAGTAAATATAAAGAAGCGAGTGGTTTATTCCAATCTTCAGCACCTGCAAGACAAGCACTGGAAGCAAAAATTGCTAACCAAGTGTTTAAAGTATATGGAGACAAACTTCCTCCTGATGCAACATTTACACTTAGGATTTCTGATGGAACCATCAAAGGATATGATTATAATGGAACCATTGCACCTGCTACTACAACATATTTTGGTTTATACGACAGATTTTATGCTAACAAAGGCGAATTTCCTTGGTCACTGCCTGAAAGATGGCAAAATCCTCCGATGGAACTCCTAAAAGCTCCATTCAATACGGTATCAACTAACGATATCATAGGTGGTAATAGTGGTAGTCCATTAATCAATAAAAATAGAGAAGCTGTAGGTTTAATTTTTGATGGAAATATAGAGTCATTGCCTGGTAACTTTATTTTTGATGAAGAGTATAACAGAACAGTATCGGTACATGCAGGTGGTATTTATGCAGCATTGAAATATATTTTCAAAGCAGACAGAATCGTCAAAGAAATAGAATAAATATTATATAATAGATATTATCAATAGTAAAATGGGCGGCTCTATCTAAATGGAGTCGCCTTTTTTATTGTTAACAACAACTTCATGAAAATACAATATCAAGATAACGGCATAACTGTTTTTGAAAGTGCTTTATACCGAACGACATCTACTGTGATCGAACTAAATAATGCAGTAATCATTATAGATCCAAATTGGTTACCTTTTGAGATAGACTTTATAGTTGACTTTGTATATGAGCACTATCCTAGCCACGATCAATACCTTTTATTTACCCATTCTGATTATGATCATATCATAGGCTATGGTGCATTTCCTGATGCCACAGTGATTGCTTCACAGTATTTTGCTAAAAATCCAAAAAAGGAAGAGATTAGTAAGCAAATTTTAGATTTTGATCATGAATATTATATCAAAAGGAACTACCCTATCTCCTACCCTAAAGTGGATATTGAGATTATCAATGATGGTCAAACTGTAAATATTGGAGGCATGAACCTTGTTTTTTATCATGCTTTAGGTCATGTATCAGACGGACTTTTTATTGTAATACCAGATAAAAAATGTTGGATAGCAGGCGACTATTTGAGCAATATTGAAATTCCATTTATTGACCATGATTATTGGGAATATCTAAAAACTATTCAGAAGGCATCCCAATTATTAACAAACCACCAAGCATTAGACCTACTTATTGTTGGTCATGGTGATGTAGCAACCAATAGAACAGAAATCGAACATAGGATTCAACTTGACGCAATGTACTTAAATGGGCTTGGGAATAGGAGTGATTTTGATTTTAATGACTTTATTAAGCAATATAGTGATAATCCCAATATGGGTAAAGCCCATGAGAAGAACTTAAATATAGTAAACGGTAGAAATTGAAAGGCCTAATTATCGAGCAATAAGATAAAAGGTTTTTAGCCTGAAATTTAGTTTTTATTTTGTCAATTCAGCTTTCTTATTAAGATCAATGATTATTTCTTTTACATCTTCGAAAGTAAGATTGTCTATTTCGGATTCACTTAGTTGGGTACCAAGCAAGTCGTTGAAATTTTTTTGAGATAATAATTCGTATTTAATATTTATGTACCGAATCTTGTAATCAATAACCTTATCTTTATTGAATATCATAATTTTATGCTTTTGATCTTTTGTGTCTTTCCAGTTTTTGCCCCATTTATCCGCATCAGATAGAATGACACCCGCTACTCCAAAACCGTAATTAGTACCACCATTTTTTATTGTACTCGATGTCCTATCATTAATGAATAAAGCAGAAATAGTGCCTATAATATTGAATTTTGCATACAATTCCGAATTGTTGTACTCCACTGAGTTCCGCATGTTAAAATATAATTCATTGTCTATGATAATAGCAAAAGCCGTCTTAGCTTTTTCTATTTTTTTATCATCCGAACCAAATATTTTCTCAATAGAGATATAATCTTTACCCTTTTTTTTGATACTTGTGTATGCATTATCCTTCAGTTTATTGTTTTTATAGTCTGCTTGTGAGATATAGTACTGTACGCTTACTCTTTCTTCTAAAGGAATATTTAGGACTGCGCATGAACAGATAAATAAAATTGCAAGTATAGGAACAAGGTTGATAATAAATTTCATACTTTGTGTTTTATGCTTAAAAAATTATAAAATGGAGCTATTAAAATCAGAAATGAATAATTATTGGAAATAAAACCTGACGCACTGAGCAAAAGCTTTTAAATCGAAAAATAATGTAAGATTCCAAAATACCTCGCATCAAAAATACATTCAGTATCTATTTAGCTTTCTTATTAAGATCAATGATTATTTCTTTTACATCTTCGAAATTAAGATTGTAAATCTCAGAGTTACTAAGTTGGGTGCCAAGTAACTTGTTGAAATTGCCCCGTGATAAAAAATTGTATTGAACAAATACACGACCATCCATATTTATATCCACAAACTTATCTAAATTGAACACCAATATTTTATGCTCTTTATATTTTGCATCTTTCCAATTTTTTAAATCTGATATTAAAACATCTACTAGCCCGCCACCGTAATTTACTCCGCCATTTTTAATTTTGTCGGATGTATTATCATCAATGAATAAGGCAGAAATTTTACCTACTATATTGAATTTTGCAAAAACTTCGGGATTATTTAACTCAATTGAATATCGCATATCGAAATAAATTTGATCATCTATAATAATTGCAAAGGCCATTTTGGCTTCCTTTATTTTTTGATCATCCAAATCAAAAACGTTATGAATAGTAATATAATCCTTACCTTTTTCTTTAATGCTTGTGTACGCAATTTCACTTAGTTTTTTATTTTTATAGTATTCTTGAGTTACATAGTATTGTATCTTAACGCGCTGTTCCAGTGGAATATTTTTTACACCACCACATGCATAAAAAAACATAACTACTACTATTAAAGCAAATTGCATGATATTTTTCATAATTTAAAATTTTATTTTAAGTTGTTTTAGATTTCAATTGAATTAATTATCGCAAAGTAGATCACGATATTTTAACCAAATATATTCTAAGAAAGTTCATTCCATCTATAGAATATCTCATTTAGTGAGTACACTTCGTAATCTGTTTTAAAACGGATACCCAATCGCTAAGTTAAGCACCATAGATTTGTCTGGTGGCGTATTTGCATAAGGGACTTTTAAAGGGAAGGCAAAATCAAATCTCAGCAACAAAATGGTGAAGTCTAGTCGAAAGCCTAAGCCTGCATCCATAGCAAGTTCATTTAGGAACTTGCTGCTAAACTTCGCGCCAGGCTTGAGTGGATCATCATTGCGAAGCCATACATTTCCTGCATCGGCAAAAATCGCTGTTTCTATAATGCTAAATAGTTTTATTCTAAACTCGGTATTTACTTCAAATCGGATGTCACCACTTTGATCGGGCAAAAACAAGGCGTTTCTGTTGCCTGCATTTGGCGATCTGTAACTTCCTGGTCCTACTGTTCGACTTCTAAAACCACGTAAACTATTATTCCCACCTGCAAAAAACTGTTTTACAAATGGGATCTGTTTACTATTTCCATAAGGTAGTCCGTAGCCAAATATCATTCTATTGGCCCAATTTATTTTCTTGGAGAATTGTTTGTAATAACGAATATCCATCTCTGCTTTTACATATTGTGAGAATGGTGACCCTAAAAAGTTGATTGTATCGTTAGTACGCCAATCTGCACCTGTAACCAAACCCAAAATATTGCCAGCGATATCTATCAATCCATTAAAATACAAACCTGTTTGATTGGTATTGCCAATGAGTTGGTTGTAATTATAGTTATATGTCGATCCAATAATAAACTGTCTGTCAGTGATACGTGCCAAAGTAGGATTACGCAAAATACTATCTCTGTACAATTGTGTGATATTGATAGGATTAACATAGCTGATGGAGATGGGATTTAGTTGGTGCTCTTTCCTTATATTTTCCTTCCACAGATAACCATATTGGGCTTTAAAGCTATTTAATGTATATAAGGTGTTTCGATTGAGTTGTTCATAACCTAGTAACATATTGGTTCTTGGTACAAATTCACCTGGACTTTTGACTTTTATGAACGGAACCATAAACCTAGGAACACTTAATGATGCTTCTCCACCGATCCGATAGGTGTTGGTGTTGGCAAAGTTACCATTTACTTGGAGTTCGATACCAGCAAAAAGATTGATGCTAAACTGTTCGGCCGCTCTGAATGCATTACGATGTCTCCACCCAATATTGACTTGTGAACCAACTAGGTTATTGGTTTTGGAAGTACCCAATAATTCAAATCTGTAAGCTTTTTTTGGCATTGGTGTGAGATAATAATAGGTATTAAGTCTCATTACATTACTATCTACAACGGTTTCAAATCTATTTTTTACAAATTTAAAAGCTCCTAAACTTATCAATCTACTCAATGTCGCATTATGATTCTTTCTACTGTACAAATCGCCTGGTCTAAATTGCATCGCAGACTCAAAAATAATGGGTTTGAAAATCTGTGTGCTGTCAATGATTACAAACCGCTCACCCACTTGTATGGATGTACTATCGACTTCTTGCCGATTATTCGAAAGCTCATAGTTTGGATAGATTACCACCGATTTAATTTTGTATGGATGTTTGGCTTCTTCAGGTGTTATCTTTTTGATAGTCAGGTACATAGCTACTTCGTTATTCCCAATAGTTGTATCTGACTCTAAGAGCAAATAATCGTCATTAAAAAAATAATATCCTTTGTCTTTAAGTACTGTGTTAATACGAGTACGCTCTGCGATGATGGTATTTAAGTTAAAAGGCGTACCCGACTTTAATAAAGTCCCTGATTCTGTAGCTCGGATGGCTTCTGCCAATTCTCCAGAATCTTTGGGAAAGGAAATATCCCTTACTCGATATTCGGGACCTGTAAATATCTCATATTTTATATATGCTTTTTTCCCTTTTTTAATGATTTCATTATCCACACGTACTCGAAAAAAACCACGATTTTCGAGATAATTATCCAAGATTTGGCTATTAAGGTTTTCATTTACTTGACTTAAAAGGACAGGTGGCTCACCAAATTTATTTCTTATCCATTTGCCTATACCTTTTTCACTACCGAGATTGTGCATCCATAGTTTAAATGGCATCCAAAGAAACTTTTTGTTTGGTCTAGGTACAGGTAAAACTTGGAGTTCGTCCAGGACATTTTTTTTATCCTTAGGAAGTAATGGAGTTTCTATAATATCTATCTTTGAGCCAGTGAATAAAGCGTCATTTTCAGGAATATTTTTAACTGAGCTACATGCAGACAATAGCAATACTGTACAAATTATCCAAAGGCTTTTATCTCTTATTATGTTCATTTACTGCCTTTTGATATTACTTGATGGAGCATTATTGAGAGAATCGGACGATTCATTTGTACTTCGTTCGCTTTTTCTTCTTTCAGCATTTCTATTTGATCTTCGTTCCTTTTTTCGTTGAAAAATCTCTTTAAACTTGTTATATTCTACGGACATCACAAAACCTACACCAGTTTCCACAACAAATCCTTCTACAACACCTTCATATTCGTTTTTTCTATAAGCTCTAATCAAATATCGGCCATCTTTCGAAAGCATGTATTCTATATTGATATTCGGTGAGGTACTATTTCCAGCATTTGTTGCTTCATTACCTTGCTGACCACCTTCGAGTGCAATATTGGTACCTACCGAGACATTGAGTCTTTCATCAAATAATCTTTTGGACACACCGACATTAAGATCGGTCCTATTTTCTAAGTTGCCTGAACTGTAATCTTCTGATGATACCACGTCAAAGTCTAGTTCAACGCCTTTTACCAGATTGGCCGCAAGATTATTGAGTTGTTGTGATAATATTTTACTCACACTTTGCCTTGCCATAGACTCCGCACTCAGCCCACCTGAAGCACTAGCAAAAGGATTTTCAGCCACAAACCGATTTAAAATAAGTAGTGCATATACTTGTTTGCTAAGTTCGGACGGTTCAGCATTCAGTTGGTTTAATCGCATTTCTACTTGTCCAGATATGTCACTATCTACACGAACTGAACTTTCTTTTGGTAGTTTAATTTCGAAGGTCAATAGTGGACTTAGCAAAGGGCCATCCATATTTAATTGTACTTCAAAAGGCAATCTTTGTCTATATCTCAAGTCAGTTTTTGCAGCAGCAACTTGATCTTGTACCAGATCTGCCACACTTGTATTTGCAATATAAACCGCAGTGACATCCATATTTCCATCTGTAGGCTCGCCAGCCCAAGTGATTTTGCTACCTTTCTGAATGACAAACTTTCTTTTGATAAGATTAAATGACATTTCATAAGCACCTTCATCCAATTCGTACGATCCTGTAAGCGTTATTTTTCCACTTTTATCGATGCCACCATTTAATAATGCTTCACCCTTCAGCTTTAAGAAGTCACCATTTGCTTCATCAATGACCATTGTCAAGGTAGCTTTTTTGTCCACTTCGATGTTTACAGACACATCCATACCAAGAATAAACGAAGTATTAAGCGAATCAATATCCTGTAAAAATAATGAATCATTTACGGGCGCATCTTTATCCACAAAGACTACGATTCCTTCTCGATCCAAAATGCCTTGTTGCTCTTTTGGTAGCACCATAGTGATGTCTGTGTCTTCATTAATTCGCAACGTACCATCTACCACAGGAGCAATTTCAGTTCCTGAGATGCGCAAATTGGTATCAAAAAATAGTTTTCCGTAGTATAATTTATTGTTTATCTGACTACTATTAAGACCTTGAAAGTTCCTTGCTCTGACGTTCAAATCAAATTTATAATTGACATAATTGGTCGTAAGCACCGATCCATTTACGGTAAGTCGATTTTCAGCAGCATCTCTGATGGTGAATCTATCAAATTTTAATCCTACATTATCTACTGCGATAATTTGTTCATTATCAATTTTGAATTCATTATTCAACATAGCTATAGTCATACTCGCATCATTAAATCCAATACTACCATTAATGTCTGGAGCAATTGGTTTTCCTTGAAGACTTACCTTTCCTTTTATGAAACCTTTTCCTTTTCTAATTGCTCCAAAACTCAAGTCTTCAATGGTTTTCATTTGCAGTTTTTGAATATCTAAGTTGATATCCATTTCACTTTTGTCATTCGGTTTTAGGAAGTATTTGCCTGAAAGGACTGCTTCATTATTCCTACCTTTTAGAGTAACATTTGCATCAAAAGTATTCTGAATTTTATTGTGCACAGCCACCGTAAGATTGCCTATCGTGTCTCTATTTACGGCAAGATTTTCAATTCCTAAATCAGCGTTGATGTTAGGCAAAGTGGCAATGTCCTTAATGAGAATATCCCCATTAATAATTCCATCTGCAATCAAGGAGTCTTTCTGTAAAAAACCAGTCAAAGTGCCCAATCTAAAATTGTCAAAGACTATTTTTAAAGGACTATTTACATTTTGATCTACATTACTTATTCTAAGATGCTGATTATCTTTACTAAGATCAAATTTTGTAGCTTCCAAGATATTTCCACCAAATCTAAAGGAATTTTCCTTGCTGATGTCCCATTTATCATAATTGAGCATCAAACTATCTGGATTAATATATAGGTCGTAAATATTATTTGGCTCTCTACCGATATTGCCTTGTACAATATATCGATCAATATCTGATTTGTCTCCTATCCTTAGCGTATATTTTATATTATCAATATCCACTTCAGTATTGAAACGAGTATTGATCAAATTCAAATTTTCTCCATTTTTGATTTCGCCTGCTGTAAGGTTGACTTGGAGTTCTTTGTCCTTCTCTTTTGCGGCAAAAACCAAATTAGAAACCCTGCTAGTTCCATAGATAATACTAGGAGCAGTAGCATTCACATTCCATCCCGAAGGAGCAAAAGCACCTGCCATAATAATAGGAGACAACCTAGTCAACTCAGGTAAAAATGCCCTGATAGTTGGGTGGTCATTCACACTACCTGAAATTTCAAAATTGCAATCGTCCAATATTGCGCTTGAAGTGTCTCTTTCCATTGCATAATAAGGTTCTATCGCATTTAGAAAAATATCGCTAAGTTGAGTGAGTTTGTATTGGCCTACTATCTCAGCTTGTGCAAAATCTGTCTTTGCAATAATGGATTGAGCATTATCCTGATATTTTGCTTCTAGAATTATACTATCCAAAGAGATGCGTTTATCTTTGACAACAATTAACGAATTAGAAACATACACATTTCCTTGCAATGAATCTAAACTCAAGACTGGAAAATCTGCATCGACAAGACCTCGGTAAACAATGGCATCACTAGTAAGATTTAACGGTAAAGTCTTGATACTATCAATCTCAGCACGCACCATAAAACATGGAAAACTTTTGTTCATATCGCCTTCACCAATAAATGAAATGTGTATATTCGGATCTTTGATGGCACCACTAGTCTTGATTTGTTGGCGGTCAATACTAGCTTTTAAGACTACATCTTTATAGTTGTAATTGTTATAAACTGCACTACCTACTACGCCATTTAGATCAACTTTAGCAGTTTGTGGGTTGTATCCTTTCCCATTTAGACTAAACTGAGCTGAAAGATTGCCTATGGTTGGTTCTTTTCTAAGTATTTTCCCAAGTTGTAATGATGAGAGTGCAATTTGAGCATCGTAACTAGCATTGGTAGGTGACTTCAAATCATTGATACTTCCCACCAAAGTTGCATTTCCCAAAGAAGTACGAATATCTATATCCGCATTCATGTCACTCATTCCACCTTTGATATTTCCTGACAAAGATAATGCATTTGGCAATGTTATGTCCTTGGGAAGGCTATTTGGTGGCGCCAAAGTTTTTATATCTGTTAATGATGTAGATGCATGTTTGATTTGTAGATCAACCATCACCCTATTTGTGTCCAAAACATTGGTGATCATCCCTGAAAAATCCAATCTTGTATTTCCAAACCCTACGAAAAGAAGTTTTTTGATGTTTAATGCTGCCAAACTACCATCGATATCAGCATCAAATTTGAATACCGCTTTTTTGTTTTTAAACGCTGGCATTGATGATAAGCTCGGAACAAATGTCAAAATATCAGCCACTTGGATCTGACTATTGTCCAATTTCATATCTATTCGAATGGTAGAAAAATCCTTCATAGCTACTGCCAATGATGGATAAGTTACTTTTATATTTCGTTTAATTTCTGACCCAGGCGTTTTGATCACCAATCCATCTAAGGTAGCACCAAGATCTGTATAAAACAACTTTGTTTGAAACTGATTTATGACAAAACCACTCTTTTCAATAAAGTTTGTTTTTTGGACATTAACCGAAATTGTATCTCGATGAAACATAAAATCATCTGCTTCGAAATTTAACTGAGCAATCGCAAGATGTCCAAAATCAATGCCTTTAGATATCGGCTTTTTGGTATTGTCATCAAATACGACCTTATTTTCTGACAAATTTATATGATCAACAATCACTTTCCAAGGTAAGTAATTCTGGGCAATATCAAGGCCTTCTGCATCAGTGAGTTGCACGATGTCTGCATCTGTTGTACTATTGAGCGCTACCCTTGCATTTAGTGATTCAATATCAATGTTTTCTATGTTTATCAAACTGTTTTCAAGGTCAATATTCTTTGGATAGATATCAACATTTTGGACGATAAATCTTGTATCTAGACCAGAAATCTCATTGTTATAAGATAAATCAATGTTTTTGAGAGATGTGTGTTCGTTTGATAATCGAAGGAATTGTTCTGCTATGTTTTTCGATTCATCTTCCTTGACAACAAGATCTATAGGTTTTATTTGGTTTATTTTACCTTTGAGTCCATCAATATTAACATTCGGAATATCGAATATCAAATTTTTTGGGTCAAATATCGACATTTGAATATCACTGCTACCTAGGTATATGTCCACATCATTTCCTGTAACAACATCGTAAAAAACAAATTTACTATTTTTGACAATCAGGTTATCAAGTGAGATTGCCATTGGAGTACTATTTTTTTCAATATTTTTTACATCTTTTGAAGCAAAAGCATCGATGATAAACTGAAAATTAAACAAAGTATCTATGGCATTTCTTTTTACTTTGGCAGTCACACCTTGAAATTGTATTTCGTTCATATTGAGCTCATTATAAAGCAAACAATACATATCCACATCAACTTTTATGACATCACCATAAATCAACGTGTCCTTTGTCATGTCTTGAATATAAACACCTTCGAGCACGATCTTTTTGGGAAAATCAATACTCAAACCACGCACTTCTACTTTAGTGTTTAATTTTTTATTTAGGAAAGCAACGATTTCTGTCCGAGCTATATTTTGAACATAATCTGTTTGAATGGCGATTAAAAAAATCGAAATTAATGCAATCAAAATAGCCAAAAACCAACCTAATACACGGAGTATTTTGCGAAAATTAAAGTTGTCTTTTACAATTTTTTCATTTGATGGCATAAAAATATTTGCCTAAAAGTGGATTAATCTAGGTTTCTATGTATTGGATTTGAAAGAATGACTGAGTAAATATGTTATATTAACGCTTATTTAAAATAAATTGTTTTGAATATCATATGATTGAAGTGCACATCAAATCTAAATTTTCTGTAATTGACTAATGATTTTTCTACCGCGACTCACTATGCCTGCTGAACCAAATTCTAGCTGATCTTGGATAGCAAGTATCAACTCTTCTTTTAGTTCAGGTATATCTTTGCAAATATTTGCGCACACAGTCATGCTAAATGCTCTGCTGGCAATAGGAATCTTGGGATCGATGATATAATTAAAACAAATTTCAAAAATCTCACCTTGATAAGACTCAGGAATTCGCATATATTGCCATGTTCGTACCGTATTCCTGATGATGGCGTCATGTTTAGGATGAGCTAAATTTTTTATCATTTCAGGAAGGTAAGGAATAATAAGCTCAGGATATTTCTCGCCAAGATCTCCCACTGGCCAAGCCGCTCTTTGGCAAATCCTTAGGTTCTTATCAAAAAAACAAACCATTAACTCATCAATTAGTGCAGGGTTTTTAACAAGCGCATCAAGAATTTGATTGGTGATCGTACGAGAATGTCCAGATTGAAGAATATTATGAATTGACATGATTTATACAAGCAAAATTATATGAAAAGGATAACCAATTTAAATATTGATTTTAAATTCAAATTTGTCAATACTTATCCAAGATTCCTTTTTCTATTGGACTATTTCCTTCTTTCATCCATAATGGCATCGGTTCATCCATCAAAAAATGATTAAAAAACTGTTCCAATCTGATGTTAAAATCAAGTCTATTCTGCCATTTGACTGGCCAATGTGGCTCTCCATTGTAATTGAGCAGCCAAGTAGGCTTTCCTAGACGTCGTAATGCCATAAAATATTCTATACCTTGCTCCCATGGAACTGCACCATCTTCATCATTATGCATGATTAATACTGGCGTTGTGACTTTATCCATATGATAAATAGGAGAGTTTTTATGGTAAATGGAAGCATCTTCCCATAAAGATTTACCAAGCCTTGATTGTCCGCGCTCATACTGAAAAATCCGACTCATTCCAGATCCCCAACGCACACCACCATAAGCACTCACCATATTGACGACAGGAGCGCCAGATTCTGCACATCGGTATCTTCCCGTCTTTGTTAGTAAATAAGCGATTTGATATCCGCCCCAACTATGACCTTGTAATGCCATTCGACTACTATCTATGTATCCAAGTTTTAGTAAGGCATCTACCCCAGAATTTACCGCATTATAACAATCTTCACCTGGTTGACCTGTACGGTATGAAATATCAGGATTGAAAATCACATAACCTTGGTTTGTGTAATAACTATAATTTATGGTAGATCGATGTGCTTCTGGTGCTCTATGTCTGTGAAAGTCATCTGAACTTCTTTCATAAAAGTTTACAATTAGCGGATATTGTTTATTTGTATCGAATGTCGGTGGAAAAAATAACATGCCATGAACTTCCTTACCATCATAATCATTCCACTTGAATAATTGATTGCTTCCCCAAGCATAATTTTGCTGTTGATGATTGGCATCAGATATTTTTATCACTTCTTGGAATGTTGTATCAGAAAGTAATAAATCAGGGAAAATCTGGAAGTTTTGTTTCGTAAATATAACATTGGGTGATTTTTTTGCTTTAATTATATTTTTATTTAATGCAATATCACCTGAAAGTAAAGTCGTCATTTTTCCTGTGCGCATATCTAGACTTAGATACGATTCGCTTTTGTCAAAACCATCAAAAACATGTAACATCATTGGTATATTTGGGTCGATATACTCAATTTCAGGGTCCAAAGTGATGTAACGGTGGTAAACTTTTTGATTTCTTCCATCTGTTATGGCAATATTAGACAATGGGTCTTCGGGTGAAATTTTCCAAATGTCATATTTATCATAAATCAATACGGCTGAATCGTCCTTCAACCAGCCGGCTACACCTATCCCGTCAGGCAATTGTGGGGTATCATTCTCTTCATCATAAAATGCAGTCAAGGTTTTATCACCCAAAAAACCCGTTTTTCGGTTTCCGATATCATAATACTTCCATAAGGAGTCTGGTTTGTTGTACCAATATACATACTTTTCAGTGGCTGAAAAACTCGGAAAATCCGATTGGCCTGCTGCAATTAATGTAGATTTACCTTGTTGCATATCATATAAATAAATATCCTTTTTTGCTTCTCCAAGCCAAGTTATGGACTTTTGGTAAGGTTTGGTCTTGGTCAACAAAGCGTATTTGCCATCACCTTTCAGTGATAGCTTACTTCTTTCAATTTCTTGATCTTCTATTTGTCTTGCTACTTTAGTTCCTATATCATAGACAGCTAAATATGAACGTTTTTTGTCATCATCTAAAGTTGTTTCAAGTTGAGTATAGAGCAAAGGATTATCGTGATGCCAAATTTCTACATTTACTATTTCATCTTCAAGGCGCATGGTATCTTTTACTAATGCAGGTGGTGTCATTCCGAAATAAAGACGATTGCCTGATTCTGAAAAATACGGTTTTTTATCACTACTCACAGTCCAGTCAGTAGCTGAAAAAGTATTAGTTTTCTTTATAATTTCAAGTGCAATCGAATCAGATTTTTGAAACAAATACAAAGAAAATGGCTTTTTAGTTAATACAGACTTTTCTGAAAGACCTAGGAAAGCAAGCTTTTCACCATTTTTATCCCAAGAAAATTGGGTAACTTCATTGAAGGATTTACTAATTACTTTAGCTTCTCTCGTCATAGCATTAAATACCCCAACTTGATAGGTAGCTATGCTATCACCTGTACATTGGCTGTAACATAACAAACCATTGCTATCTGCCCACAAATAATCTTTTACATTCAAAATAGTGTCTTCAACTCCCGAATCTAAAGCTCTTATGATTAGTGTTTTATCTTTACAAATAGGTGTTTTTGTTTTTTCTGTTTTAGTTGTATCTTTTACTTCTTTTTTAGGCTCTAAAATATATGCAAAACTACTTCCATACTCTACAGGCATTGAAAATGAAGATACACTTTCGATCAAAGTTCGTTTTCCAGAATTTACATTAACTACGGATAAACTATCGATAGGTAATTTGTCCTTTTGTGTCTTTTTTCTTTTCAACATTCTGAGACTATCTGTATTCATACCATGCGTAAACACTACAAAATCTCCCGCAGCAGTCACTTCGGCTTGATTAAGTCTTTCGAAAATACTTGTAGTATCCTTTTGTTTATCATAAATGCACAATGTTTTATCTCCCAGTTCCTTTTCTAGTGCATAAATGACGGTTTCTGCTTTTTCTGAAAGTTTTACTTTAGTGATTTTTTGCCATTCATTATAGACTGCTGGAGTCATTTTTGATTGGTTTTGTGCTTTTATACTAAATTGAAAAATGAATAGTAAAGCAAAAATAAAAGTAAATTTATTAAACAATAAGGCGTTCATATTCTTTTTTATCATAATATTGCGTTGATTTATAAAAAGTGATCTTGACCTTATTTTTTGATTTTTTAATAAGTGTCAATGATTTCAAAACGTAAAATTATAAAATTAACCGAAATAAAGGAACATGATTAATATAGGATTGATAGCTCACGACGGAAAAAAGCCCGAAATGGTCTCTTTTGTTGTTTCCAACAAAGCTTTTTTGTCTAAAACAAAAATATTTGCCACGGGCACTACAGGCGGCCACATTGCAAAAGAAGGCTTTGATGTCGAGTGTTTACTTTCAGGTCCAAAAGGTGGAGATGCACAAATAGCTGCATTGCTTGCCACAGGTCTGATCGATGTGGTTATATTCTTTAGAGATCCTTTAGATAAACATCCACACGAGCCTGACGTACAGATGCTTATGAGACTTTGTGATGTTCATAATATTCCACTTGCCACCAATCCAAAAACAGCATACTATATCCTAAAAGGTATAGAAATAGAAATGACAAAAGAAGCGAAAATCAAAAAGGCAGGAGGACACCTGTAAACGAAAATGTCTAATTTAGCAGTATGAAAACCGAAGAATTCAGAGCCATATCTGATACGATACCACATGAACCCGGTGTGTATCGATTTCTTGACCACGATGGTACAATTTTATATGTTGGTAAGGCAAAAAGTCTTAAAAACAGGCTAAATTCTTATTTTGGTGACAAAAAGCATGCACAATTTAAGACTGTATTGCTTACAAGAAATGCAGCTAGGATCGAATTTACAGTGGTGGAAACGGAGCATGATGCGTTGCTGCTAGAAAATTCACTTATTAAAAAATTCCAACCTAGATATAATGTAAGTCTTAAAGATGGTAAGTCCTACACATATATTTGTATCAAAAACGAACGATTTCCAAGGGTGTTTTTTACTCGACGGGTAATAAGAGATGGCTCTCAATATTTTGGGCCATATACATCAAAGTATAGGGTGAATATACTTTTAGAAATCATCAAAAAATTATTTACACTACGTACTTGCACACTAAATTTGTCTGAAGAAAATGTCAATAAAGGAAAATTTAAGGTATGTCTTGAGTATCACATCAAAAATTGTCAAGGTCCCTGTGAAGCTTTAGAGTCTGAAGATTCTTATAATTATAAGATCGAACAAGTCAAAAACATCTTGAAGGGAAATCTTGGTGGAGTGAAAAAATACATCACTGATCAAATGAAATCACATGCCGAAAACTTAGAATTTGAAAAAGCCCAAGTTTTAAAGGATAAGTTATTTGCTTTTGAAGACTATCAGTCAACTTCTACAGTCGTCAGTACCACTATTAAAGATATAGACGTATTTGCCATTAAAAAAGAAGAACAAATGGCTTATGTGAATTATCTTAAGATCATAAATGGCGCTTTGGTCAATACTGATATCAGTGAAATGGTCATGAATCTAGATGATGAGATAGAAGATTTATTGTCTTTTGTGGTGCCAACCATTCGTGAAAAATTCAACAGTATATCTCCAGAAGTCATTGTGCCTGTGGAGATTATAGTTCCTGACGAAAAAGTTGTGGTAACTGTTCCACAACGTGGTGATAAAAAGAAACTGTTAGAACTTGCGGAAAAAAATATTGACTATTACATCTTGCAAAAACGTCGTGATGATGTAAGCCATCAAAAAAAAATATCGTCATCAGAACGTATTCTCACCACGCTCAAAAAAGACTTGCAGATGGATGTAATGCCATTGCATATCGAGTGTTTTGACAACTCAAATATACAAGGTAGTAATCCAGTTTCTAGTTGCGTAGTATTCAAAAATGCTAAGCCAAGCAATAAGGATTATCGACATTTCAAGGTGAAAACGGTGGTCGGACCTGACGATTTTGCATCTATGGAAGAAGTTGTCTATCGAAGGTACAAAAGAATGCTCGACGAAAATAGCAGTTTGCCTCAACTTATAATTATTGATGGTGGCAAAGGTCAGCTAAGTTCTGCTGTCAAAAGTCTAGAGTCACTAGGTATTCTAGATAAAGTTACAGTGATCGGTATTGCAAAAAAACTGGAAGAGATATTTTTTCCAGGGGACTCTCTCCCACTCTATATCAATAAGAAATCGGAGTCTCTTAAACTCATCCAACAAGCTAGAAATGAAGCACATAGGTTTGCTATTTCATTCCATAGAGACTTAAGGTCTAAAAATTTCTTGGGCACACAGCTTACCAATATTCCTGGAATAGGGAAAGTAACTGCCGAAAAATTGCTCAAAAACTTTGGTTCCATCACAAGACTCAAAGAAACACCCACAGAAGAAATAGAAAAAGTCATTGGGAAAGCAAACACAAAAAAAGTATTGGATTATCTAGAAGAATAGTTCTGATTTTAAATTCCAAAATCTTATTCCTACCCAAGCGCAACATCTAGCATCATCATCACCACAAAACCACCTATAAATCCGAGCGTAGCAATGTCGGTGTGTTTGTCTTGTTGTGTCTCTGGAATCACTTCTTCTACAACCACAAAAATCATTGCTCCTGCTGCAAAAGCCAACGCGTATGGCAATATTGGTGTAAAAAAATTAACTGCCAAAGCACCAACTACACCAGCAACGGGCTCTACCAAGGCAGAAGACTGACCATATAGAAAACTTTTTCTAGAGCTCATTCCCATTCTTTTCAGCGGCATAGCTACTGCAATACCTTCAGGAAAATTTTGGATACCGATACCTATAGCAAGCACAACAGCTCCAGCAATAGAAGCTTCAGGAATACCAGCTGCTACACCACCAAATAATACACCTACTGCCAATCCTTCAGGAATA
This sequence comes from Saprospiraceae bacterium, assembly GCA_035326365.1. Lineage (GTDB taxonomy): Bacteria > Bacteroidota > Bacteroidia > Chitinophagales > Saprospiraceae > OLB9. Next base: position 31,671 of record DAOLFJ010000003.1, read on the forward strand.
TTATGTAATGTGATCGCCAAAACTAGCAAAGTTGTTCGCTGCCATGGCGTTTTTTTACCCTCTGACTCTTTGAAATTAATATGTAGGTGTGGAAGTACTTTATCCAAGCCAAAAATAAAAAATGCACCCAAAATGAAGCCGATAGACACAGGAATCACTTTTTGGAAGCCATCTCCACCTGTCATTTCAATAGCTGGTGCTAACAAACTCCAAAAACTAGCTGCTACCATGACGCCACCTGTGAATCCTAACATACCATCTAAGGCTGCTCTATTCATAGTTTTGAATAAAAAAACAGTTGATGCTCCAAGCGCAGTGAGTGCCCATGTAAATACAGTGGCATAAAAAGCTGCCAAGATAGGCGATATACTTTCGAAATATTGTATTATTTGTTCAAACATAGTAAGAATTTACAAAGATTAAACCGATTGAAATTAACAAATTTTGACTTGATGACAGCAATGCATTCAATTGTCTATCAATATACTATCTAATGTTGATTCAACATTTTTATTACATCAAACATTCAATTACGCTAAGTCTAGATTATTAAATAACCACAAAATTAAAAGATAGTTTTAATATATCCAAATAATATTTTTAGACTAATCTAAAAACATAAGAACAGAAATTGATTTAACTAAAAATCAGCCTCCATAATATTCACCAACTATCTCAAATAATTCGATTATTCTTGCTACCTTTGCGCGAATTTTTTAAAATCTAACATCATACAATAATTATATATGGGTCTTCAGTGTGGAATCGTAGGTCTTCCGAATGTGGGAAAATCCACTTTATTTAATGCATTAACGTCTGCAAAAGCGCTTGCCGCCAACTATCCTTTTGCTACCAAAGAACCAAATCTAGGAATGATAGTAGTTCCAGATGAACGTCTAGATAAATTGGAAGAATTGGTAGTACCTCAGAAAGTATTGCCTACTAGTGTGGAAATTCTAGATATCGCAGGACTGATAAAAGGAGCTAGTAAAGGTGAAGGATTGGGAAATCAATTTCTTGCAAATATTAGAGAAGTAGATGCCATAGTCCATGTAGTAAGATGTTTTGAAGACGACAATATTTTGCATGTAGATGGCAGCGTCGATCCAGTTAGAGATAAAGAAATCATTGACTTAGAGTTGATATTCAAGGATATCGAGACTTTGGAGAAAAGAATAGAAAAACTAAGAAAAACTGCCAAATCTGGTAGTAAAGATGATGCAATAGCCGCTGAGTGGGCTGAAAAATTGCTTAAACATCTTGAATCTGAAAAACCAGCTAGAAGTTTTGAAGTGGATGATGCCTATCAAGATTTGTTTAAAGACATGTACTTATTGACTTCTAAACCAGTTCTTTATGTCTGTAATGTTGATGAAGCTTCTGTAGCAAGTGGTAATAATCACACAGCTAGATTTATTGAGTCTGTTAAAGCTGAGAATGCAGAGATACTTTTTATTTGCGCAGGTATCGAAGCTGAAATAGCAGAATTGGAAAGCAAAGAAGAAAGAATGGAATTTATTGAAGCGATGGGTCTCGACGAGCCAGGTGTCAATAAAATCATCAGAGCCGCCTATAGATTGCTTAACTTATACACCTACTTTACTGCAGGAGTAAAGGAAGTACGTGCTTGGACGATCAAAAAAGGATGGAAAGCACCACAAGCAGCAGGTGTCATTCACACAGATTTTGAGAAAGGTTTTATCAGAGCTGAAGTAATTAAATACGCAGACTTTGTCAAATATGGTTCAGAAGTAGCTGTAAAAGAAGCTGGTAAAATGGGTGTAGAAGGCAAAGAATACGTCGTAGAAGATGGTGACATCATGCACTTTAGATTTAATGTATAAATTGGAATGAAGCTTATGTTAGCTCATTTTGTTAGAAAAAATATCTCATAACGTTATAGGTATTTTTAGTTTTATCACAATATAAGTAAGTAAAAAATGGAAGCAAAAGTTAAGACAGAAATCAAATATTTCGTTTTTTACAAACCTTATAATGTATTAAACCAATTTACTAAGGAACGGCCTGAACATGTAACACTAGCAGATTTCCTGAAGGTAGATAAGGACGTATATCCATTAGGCAGACTTGATAAAGATTCTGAAGGTCTTTTGATTTTGACCAATGACAGATCGCTTAATTCACTTTTGCTTTCTCCATCACAACACCACAAAAGGTCTTATTTTGTGCAATTAGACAATGAACTCACAGATCAAGCCATTGCAAAGATTAGTAAAGGTGTCGAGATAAAATTGGAAACAGGGGACTATAAAACTCGATCATGCACCGTAAAGAAGTTGCAAAAGCCACCATTACTTCCTGAAAGAAATCCACCAATCAGAGTTAGACAAAACATTCCGACATCTTGGGCACTTATCGAACTTACAGAAGGGAAAAATAGACAAGTCCGTAAGATGTTTGCTTCTGTGGGTTTCCCTGTACTTAGATTAGTAAGGGTACAAATCGAAGATCTAAAATTAGGCAAGCTTGAACCAGGAAAATATTACGAAATTAAGGCTGATGAATTATTCAAATTGATCAAAATCGATCCATCTGCCCTAACGAAACCAAAACCAACTGGAAAAAGGATTTATGGACCTTCCAAATCTACAAAATCAACTGACAAACCAACAACAGCAAAAGATACAAAAAAAACAGCGACAAAATCTTTTGACAAACCGTCAACCGTAGCAGCAAAAGATTCCAAAAGGTCAAGTACCAAATCTTTTGACAAACCAAAATTTGCTTCCAAAGCTAGTCCAAAAGCAAAAGAATCAGAGAAATCTACAGACAAACGTGAATTTGACGGACCTAAAAAAGAAACTAAATCTTACAAACCAAAAAGCACCGCACCTAAAGCAAAGCCTTTCAACAAAAAGGAAGCTGATAAAAACAAAAAATCGTATTTCAAAAGATAAGACACCTATTCACTACCCTATTTTACCGTAATACTGAGAACATCTCAGTAAGCTGTCCTTGTTTGTTTGTCATTCGCAAATAATAAATTCCAGGTGACAAGGTATTAACATTGATGACCTTATTTCTAAAGCTTTGGTTCGATTTTTTGATAACTATTTGACCAACATTATTATATACTTCAATGTCTGTATCCACCATTTCCACATCAGATTCGATGGAAATTACATCTACAGCTGGATTAGGATATAAGGTTACTTTAGCTATTGCATTATCTTGGGTACTACTTGGAGTGGCATCAAATAAAGGTGTTGACCATAAACCTCGACCATACGTAGCGGCGTATAACTTAGATTCTGCATAGTTTATTTCCAATTCATTAATGATGACATTAGGTAAATTTGTCACAAATGGTTCCCATGACGAAAGTGTGTTGTCAATATAAAATACGCCATAATTCATACCAATGTACAAACCTTCATGTTCACCTTCTTGCCAAACCAAGGCATTGGCTGCAAAATTTGGCAAGTTCTTTCTATAAGATGTCCATGTGTTGCCACCATCATTTGAAATATACACTTTTTGAGTATTGGTGGTTGCTATAGCTATTTTATCAGGATTACTGGGATGAATGGCGATATCATTGATATTACCAGCAAAACCTGATAATTGTTCCCAAGTTCCTTCTCCAGTAGCAGTTTTATACAATGAGTTGCCATGAGCTGCATACATCACTGTAGGATTAGAAAGAGATATTTTCAAATGGTCCAATTTACTTGGAAACTCCTGCGATATCTGATCCCAACTAGCACCATCATTATCTGTTCTGAATACTGCTTCATAACCTACATATATCGTATTGGGTGTAATCGGATCTTTTTCAAAAGGTGTGACCCAGTTGCCTGATTCTGATCCTGGTTGTTGAATATTGTCTACTCCACCAAATAGGTTTTTCTTGTATAAACTTCCATATTGTGATGTACCATACAAAATATTATTGTCGATACCGTCCACAAATGTTTCCATACCATCTGCCCCAAGCCAATCTGTCCAACCCGTCGATGGTGAATACCAGGATGTACCATTATCTTGTGAGCCTCCAGAAACGACTACCGGATTTGTTTGTGATAAACCAATTCTATAAAAATGCCTTATCCCCATTCCCGTTGTGATATCTTCATAAAATTCAGGAGACACTTCTTGTGTATTTTCTGCTTTATAAATTCCACCATCTGAAACTACAAATAACTTATCATTATAAAAACCCATAGCATTGATATCGGCATGACAGTATCCTATAAATTTGTTTTCAGCACTACCGGGTATCCAGTCTGATGTACATTCAAAATTAACACCACCATCTCTAGAAACCCATGATAAAATACCGCCAATATGTACTTCTTCTGCATTATATGGATTTACAGCTATATCCATATTTCTGGGAGCTTGCCCCCTATCGTCATCTGCAAAAGTGCTATAACCAAAGTAGTTTTTGCCATCATGATTTTGTTTTATAAAATCTTCACCACCATTTTCAGATCTATAAAATCCACCAAATTTTCCTCCTTCTGCTTCCAAAACGTAAACAATTTCAGGGTTGTCTGAAGAAACTCCTATTGCTTTGGGGCCTGTGCCCATTGCTCCATCATCGATTTTTTGTTTCTGAAGGCTTATATTAACGGGTGTATTATTTTGAGACTTTAATTCATTGATTAATATCTCTCCCAAATCTCTAGAGACCATGACCGCTGATATCGTGATACCAATATTACCACCACCCATGGATGTGGCTTCACCTGATGCATTGTTTACGATGATAACTCCGATTGCTCCAGCATTTTGTGCATTTAATACCTTTGTTGTAAATGAACAAACACCTCTTCTAATAACTACAATTTTGCCAGCTAATTGATCTGGATTGAAAGCTTCATTGCAACCATTTGAAGTTGTACCATCGGCATCATCCAAATATAGTGCTAAATCTCCAGTAAGACTTTCAGGAAATGTGGGTACAGGTACTTTTCCAGCATTAAAGTTATTATCCACAGCTTCATAAACGCCTTGTAAACTTGATGGTGTATTGATGGTTAATAGTTTAGGGCTTCCTTCACCAAAAGTTTTTTGTTCAAAACTATTGCCGCCATCTGTTGACTTGAAAAAGTTATTTCCTACAGCATACATGGTGTTTAAGTCTCCTGGTTTGAACTCTACATCATAACCTGTATCATCACTAATGACTTTAATCCAATTCACACCTCCATCTTGACTTCTGAATACACCAGCATTTTGACCACAAGCAAACATAATATTTGAATCATCTGGGTGTAATAAAATTTTACGGATACTGGAACTACCAGCTGAAGTCAATTTTGTCCAAGTCGCTCCAGCATCTACAGATTTATATATTCTTCCTTGGGTCGACCCAAAATAATAAGTTGTTGGCTCATTTTGGTCAATTACCACAGAGTTTACATACATATTTGAAAAATAATCCAATAGCGGTGTCCATGTTTTTCCACCATCTAGACTTTTCCATACGCCTCCAGATTCAGCACCTGCGATCATATGGTTTTCATCGCTTTCATCAATAGAAAAGCCTGTTAGCCTACCTACACCAGGATTCCAGCTTGTACTGGCAAACCAAGATGTTGGTCCTATTTCTTCCCAAAAGTCATTATTGTTTCTAAATTTATTTGCCTTTTCATTGATGGAAGCATTCAGCTTTTCCCATTCTCTGATATACTCTTCTTCCGATTTTAGAAAACCGCTATCATCCATCATTCTAAGTGCTTTATATTCCCAACGCTTATATTGTTTGTACCCAGATCCGCGCCCTTTATCTTTTCCTTCAAAAAATGATTCAGCACTTTTCTGTACATCTTTTACAGCGTAATTACCAGCATCAATCATCTTTAAATACTCTTGGCTGCTGAGTGAGTTTGGTAATAAAAATATCACTAAGATAAGCACTAAATAGGATGCACAAACTTTCATCTGGAAATTTTAAAAATTAAGAATATTACTTTGTATGTCGAAAAGTTATTTAAAAAATCAAAACTAAAATTTAAAATCATATTACAAGGAACTAAAGTGTACATTTTTTTAAATTGGTCATCTGTAAGACATAATTCACATACGGTTTATTACTATTTTACAAACTGACAGAATTTTACGCCTTCATATCTATGAGATTATAAAATTCTTGTAACTTTGGGTTTTAAGATAAAATAAAAGCCATGTTTAAACAAAATTTTGGATTGCGAATATTGCCCTATATTTTTCTTTTTGCATTTATAAATTCAGATACTATCGGTCAAACCACTTTGACAGGTAATCTTATGCATAACGGTGTGAATCGCAATTACAGACTTAGACTTCCAAAAGACCATACTACTGATGAAAAAATTCCACTCGTATTTAATATGCACGGTTTTACATCAAATGCAATCCAGCAAGAATTATATTCTGGCATGAACGCCGTAGCAGATGTTGAAAGATTTGCTGTTTGTTACCCAAATGGTGTAGGTAATGCTTGGAATGTTGGTTGGGCTTTCGGAAGTACAGCAGATGATGTAGGTTTTATAAGTCTTTTGATTGATGATTTAATAAGTAAATATGGGTTTAATCAAAACAAAGTATATGCATGTGGCATGTCTAATGGTGGCTTTATGAGTTATAAACTTGCCTGCGAATTAAGCAACAAAATAGCTGCAATCGCTTCTGTAACGGGAAGTATGGTTCCTGGCGCCACTGCACAATGCAACCCTAATAACTTAGTACCTATTATGGAAATTCATGGAACTGCTGATAATACGGTGGCTTACAATGGTACTCCTTTTATTTCCACAGCTATACCTGAAATATTAAAATTCTGGCAAGATAAAAATGAATGTGACGTGGCTCCACAAATAGAAATGATACCTAACAGTAATACTACTGACAATACAACCACAGAGAAACAGACTTATATCAATTGCAGAAATAATAAAGAAGTGGTGCATTATAAAGTCCTAGGTGGTGGACATACATGGCCTGGTGCAAGCATTTCTACAGGTGCTACTAGTCAAGATTTTAATGCCAGTGCCACTATATGGGAGTTTTTCAATAGATATTCTCTGGAAAATACTTCAAATGTACTTAATACTGATACTAACCAAAGGTCCATTATATTAAATAACCCTGCTTCAGATTATATAAATATCCGCCATTTTTCTGAAAACCAAAATCTGAAAATGTATAATTTACAAGGACAATTATCTCTCGCAACCCAACTAAATTCTGGTGAAAATATAATTCAAATTGGACATTTAGAGAGCGGTATGTATTTTATCAAAATAGAAAACCAACCAACATTAAAATTTATAAAAATCTAATATCCTTATGCAAGAATATGCTCAAATCTTAAACTACGCTATTCCTTTTTTTATCGTCTTGATAGCTATAGAATATGGCGCGAGCTGCTTTATGCACTTGAAAGTGAATAGATTATTCGATACTATATCAAGTCTTAGTTCAGGAGTCACCAATGTATTAAAGGATATTTTGGGTTTAAGTATAGCCATTATCAGTTATAAGTGGATGGTCGAACACTTAGCCATATTTTCTATAAATACATCTTGGATATTGTATGTTTTAGCGTTTATTGGGTTGGATTTTGCAGGATATTGGTCCCATAGATTTTCACATGAAATCAATTTGTTTTGGAATAGGCACATCATCCACCACAGTAGCGAAGAGTATAATCTTGCATGTGCATTGAGACAATCTGTGTCCGAGGTATTTGCAGTCTTCACTATCTTATTTCTTCCTATGGCACTTCTTGGAGTACCTACTAGTATTGTAGCTGTAGTAGCACCGTTACATCTTTTTGCACAGTTTTGGTATCATACTCGTCTGATAGATAAAATGGGGATTTTAGAGTATATCTTAGTCACCCCTTCGCACCATAGAGTCCACCATGCCATCAATCCAATCTACATGGACAAAAACTATAGTCAGATATTTATTTTTTGGGATAAGCTTTTCGGTACTTTTCAGCCTGAATTAAAAGAAGAAGTGGCAGTATTTGGTGTAAGCAAACCAGTAAAAACATGGAATCCATGGTTAATAAATTTTCAGCATTTATGGCAGCTGTACAAAGACGCATGGCGTACCAAATCATGGTATGACAAACTTCGTATTTGGGTGATGCCCACAGGTTGGCGACCTGCAGACGTGGCTGCCAAATACCCCATCCAATATACAACTGATATCCACCATAGACCTAAGTATGATACTTCTGCCTCAATGTTTATGAATATATGGATGGTACTCCAATTTGTCATTTCTCTGGTTTTGATGATGTATTTATTTAACAATATTGGAGAATTTGCATATAGTAGTATTTTGCTTTATGGTATTTTTATTTTTGTTACTATCTTTTCATTTACAAGTTTGATGGATGGTAGTTGGATGTCTATTCCTGCTGAAGTCATAAAAACTATTTTCGGATTTTTCTTGATTTGGATGCATGATATGACTTGGTTCGGCATAGACGAAGTGTTACCTTATGGGACTATAAATGTTATGACTTATCTGATAATATCTATGCTACTAGCTTGTTATTTCTATTATTTAGATCGACCTGTCGTAAGAGAATATCGTGATTTTGCACAATAAGGATTTGACCAAACTTACTATTATTGAATCTTGGTCTAATAGTTTGATACTTTTAGTCTAATTTACGTCAGATTAGATGTAGATTTTTCATATCATTGCCAAAAATATAAAATATGCTTTTAGATGTCATTGTTGCAATAGTTGTTACACTTGGATTTTATTTAGGTTACAGTCGAGGTTTGATAAAAACGGTTTTTGATACACTTTCCTTGATAATAGGTGTCGTAGCAGCCTTAAAGCTATCACCAATTGTGATAAATATATTAGGAGGAATTATAAAAATGTCTCCGGCCATCACTTTTTTACTAGGAATTGTTCTTACATTCATTGGTGTAATGGCTTTGATCAGATTTGTAGGCAAAAAACTAGAAGACCTTCTATCAGCTGTTAATATCAATTTTGTCAATAAACTCGCTGGTGGCGCATTGCAGGCTATATTTTTTGCATATTTAATGAGTCTCTTCCTTTGGTTATTAAGCAGTATTCAAGTATTAAGCCCTGAAACAAAAGCTGCATCTATCACATATTCTGCCTTGGAGCCGTTGCCAGAAAAAGGCAAAAAGGTTTTCACATCCTTAAAACCAGTATTTCAAGGATTTTGGGATAAGACTTTGGAAGCCATGGATAGTATAAAAGGAACAAAAAGTGATGAAACTGAAGTAAATCCAAAACAATAGCGTCAATATTCCGTTTCGTGGTGACTAAAAAATAACAGATTGAAGTTTATCACAAGATACGGTACGGAAAGTCAGGTGTACGATATAAAACCAGTACTACATTCTTCTGATTACATTGACTGGAAATCTAGCGGTAAAGCAGCTGATTTACTCCAAAAGATTTCCGATGGATTCAAGTCAACCTTTGATCCAACTTTCCATAGAGATGAGCATGTCAAATTTGATTTAAGAGGGACGTCAGGTGCTTTAGTATTTCACGCATTACCTGATAATTTCGAACTAGAAGACGTTTTTTTCTTACAAGTGTTGGTATTTGAAAAACTCAAAGAGCTTGGTTATATATTAAATCTAGCGGAAATAAAAAGTCATAACGAATACATCGCAAGTCATATTCTTTATATGAAACCTTCTGTCAAACTACCTAGAAGAGAAGGAAAAGTTGAACAGCTTTTTGGCAATGTCCACATAGAAATCAAAGCATACGATGAGGAGTTGGATTTTTTCAAAATAATAGTTCACAGATACAGTGACAGCAATTACCATGAAGGTCATGCTTTCTCAAGCTTTATTGAATATTTGTTTGGAATATCTATTTAGATTGTAAATGTAAATTCCCTTTCTAAAAAATTAATACAATCATGATCTGAGCAAGTCTTTAGTTTTAATAAAAAGCTTGTACCAGCTGCATAATTAGATAGATTAATGGTTTTCCTATATTCAAAATATTTTTCATGGGTATTATTGACCCATGTGATGATTTTTTCATCAGGTTTGTCCACAGGCGTCAAAGTAACTTCTAGTTTATGCTGAGATACAGTTGCACTGAAATTTACAGCTATACTTGTATTAGTGGGATCATCTACTTTTTTGTCTGGCACAGGACTTACCAAATCTATACTTACTGTATTGCTTTCATCAGAATGGTCATGATGATCTCCACAAGAAGTAAAAAGACCTATGATCACAAGCAAACACAATGACCAAAACGATTTAGAAATGATATTTGTCATAAACAAGAAATTAAACTTATCAAAAATTATTCAAACTATAACAGCATATTTACAACGCAAGTTCATAACCATAAGTTGTTTTACATGTCTAAATTTATACAAATCTAAACAATCATTTTCCTTGATCAAATACAATGGTACTTAAATCCGCTTCAGAATAATTGATGGACTTTAATACTTTTTTATCTGCTGACCTATAAACCAAGTATTCACCTTCTTGCTCTTGGATAAAAGATTCTGTATTCTTTTCTTCCAAATAATATTTTTGGGTGGCGATCGCTTCTTCGTAAGATTTGCACGTCTTGCTCATATTAGATCTTTGCACTTCGTCAAAAAGTGATTTGAATTTATTTCCTAGACCAAACTCAAGCACTGCACCTGACAAAACATATTGTAAGTCACTCAACGCATCAGCAATACCCACGATATCATTTTCGATAATAGCCGTTTTTAACTCATCTAGCTCTTCTTGTAACAAAGCAATTCTTAGATTACATCGTTTTTCATCAGGAATAGTCGGGACTGCTAGTACAGGAAGATTAAATATATCATGAAATGCTGCTACACTTGTCAAAGCAGATGGTTCGTCAAAAATATGGAGCTTCTTAGCCATTTGAAATCTATTTATTTTATATGATTAAAATCGGTGCAAAGCTAATCAAACCAAATCAAAATTAAAGCTAAGTGGTAAGAGAATGATAGTACCTTAAAAAAATAGTATCCCTTGCAAAATATTTGTAGCTTTGTAACTAGTTAAAACAAACCCTTCTGATGGATAGAAAATCATTTATCAAGTCGTCTACCATTGCTGCATTAGGTGCAGGAGTTTTAGTGACATCTTGTGCTGAAAAAAAGGTTTCAGAAACAGCAAATGTAAAAAACGACAAAAAGTATAATTGGAAAATGGTCACCACTTGGCCACCAAACTTTCCCGTTTTAGGTGAAGCTTGTCAGTTGTTTGCAGATTGGGTACATGAAATGTCAGCGGGCCAAATGACCATAAAAGTTTATGGTAGTGGCGAATTGATTCCTGGATTAGAATCCTTTGATGCTGTCAGTAGTGGCGCCGCTGAGATGGGAAATGGTGCTTCATATTATTGGGCTGGAAAATCTGCTGCTACCCAGTTTTTTACCACTGTACCTTTTGGCATGAATGCGCAGCAAATGAACGCTTGGCTATATTGTGGTGGTGGACTAGCATTAGGGCATGAACTGTATGCAAAATTTGGACTTATCGCCTACCCTGCTGGAAATACCACCATGCAAATGGCTGGCTGGTTTAACAAAGAGATTAATACCATAGATGATTTCAAAGGTCTCAAAATGCGTATCCCTGGCCTTGGGGGCAAAGTACTTGCTAAAGCAGGTGGCACAGCTGTCCTTTCATCAGGAAATGAAATCTACACCAATCTCGAGCGAGGAGTCATAGACGCCACAGAATGGATAGGTCCATACCATGATTATGTGATGGGATTTCACAAGATCGCAAAATATTATTATTCACCAGGATGGCACGAACCAGGTTCCGTGCTTGAAAACTTCTTCAATCTCAAAGAATGGAATGAATTGCCACCACATTTAAGGGCCATCCTTGAAGCGGCTAGTGCTAAAATGAATCTTTGGGTAATCTCGGAGTTTGAAGCAAAAAACAATGAATATCTGGAAAAGATCATTGCAGAGAAATCCGTGGAAATAAGGAAGTTCACACCAGAAATCCTCACTGAATTAAAGAAATACACCAATGAAGTCCTTGAAGAAATGGCGTCAGCAGATGAATTCTCCAAAAGAGTCTATGATTCATTTACAAAGTTTGCTAAGAATATAAGGCATTGGGCAGAATATTCTGAAAAGCTTTATCATGAGATGTAGTCCTAAGGTAGTACATAGATGGATGTATCCCAAAATTACATCTACATAAAAAAAGCTTTTGGTTGTACCTGACGCTCAAGGGAGACTATAAGGATTTTGTTACAATTGAAACTTGACATTCAATAAACGAAAAAAGGCCTATCCATCGATTAAAATGGTAAGCCTTAATATTTTTTAGATAAAAATCTTATCTCAAATAATTACTGAACAGGTTGTATTAATGAACCACCAGTGCTTGAATTTACCAATACTGCTGTCACAATACATAATACAAATAATGCTGCTGCAAGTCCCCAAGTTACTTTCTCTACAAAGTCAGTTGATTTAGATGCACCAAACATTTGATTGGCAGCGCCACCACCGAATGATGAATCTATTCCACCACCTTTTGAATTTTGGATAAGAACTACGGCCATCAAAAGCACACAATTTATCGCTATTAATATGGTTAATGCTGTGGTCATATGTTAAATTTTTATAAGATTATTAATTTTGGCCGCAAAGTAACTACTTTTTTCTGGATATTTATGCATAAGTTGCTCATACATTTTTTTTGCATCATCCAAATGCCCTTGTGAAGCTAGAATTTCGGCCAATGGTTCTGAGATGATTGCAGCCGATTTTGTTACGGATTTACGGGCATTGTCTTCAATGATTTTCTTTCTTGCCGCTTTTTCTTCCTTCTTTATTCTTTTCTCTACATCATCCTTTTTGAACGATAATAGCCATTTAGAAAAGTCAGAAATACCACTATACTCTTTCAAACCAAATTTGTCAGACTTATTTTTTTTGCCTTTTTTATGCTTTTTCTTTGGTTTCTCATTATCACTTTCGAAGTAAAGATCACCAGATTCCGACTCTTCTGTGTTAGTTTCAATGATTATTGGATTGTTTTCTGATGAGACTATTTCTTCTATAACAACTTTTTCTTCCACTTTTTCATCTGATTCCACCATGGTTTTAACTTCTTCATTGTGGACCATAATTGTGGAGTCACTTGCTAACACTTCGATGTATTCCATGTCAGCTACTATGAATTGATTCTCTTCAGAACCTGCATTTTCATCCGCAGTTTCTACTTTTGGTTCCACAACTTCTTTTTCTAATATAGCGTATTGAATATCACCTTCAGGCGCTATTTCACCTTCATTCTGAAAGTGTGGCAACTGTATATCATTGTGTTGTATTGCTAACGAATGACTTACTCCACTACTCATTTTTTTTGCCAAAAGCACTTTAAATGTATCGGCGTATGGAAAATCAGCTATCAACCCTTCAAGTTCCGAAACACTGATTTCATCCAAGGTCGTTTCGCCCGATATAAAACTATTAATTCTGTCTGTCATAATGGACGCAAATATAAAGCTTTATTACTTTTTAACATGAGAATTCATAAAATATACCTTAAAACTAAAGTAGTTTTTGATTTAAACTTGATCATAAAAGACAAATATATGTCCACCTGATTTGGCCTTATTGGTTTGTATTCAATAAATCTTCTATTCGTATTTGCTTCATTAAATACTACTTGCAAATATTTTTTTGTAATTTTGCGTTTTATTTCGATCACCTTTTACGATTGAATAATTTTCAGGTAAACAAGATACAAATGAGAACATTATTAATTATTTGCTTTTTGAGCTTTATGATTTCCTACAATTATGCTCAAGAAAATGCCATAGACAAAGATCGATTGGAGAAATACAAGCTTGGCCAAATATTCTTTGATGCCCAACTTTATGGTCCCACTAGATTTATTACTAATGAACACATTCGTCAGTCTATACCGCCTACCCAAGATCAGTTTGATAATTTAATAAACGACGCAACTGTTCTTTCAGCTATCTCAGGTCTCAGGCTTGATCTCAGTAGTGGCGAAAACGAACTTTTATCTTTCATAGGACTAAAGTATCCAGATCCTATTACGACACCTGCAATACTTGAGTTAGGTAGTTATTATTATAACCAAAAATGGTATAAAAAGTCCACGGAGATGTACGCAATGGCTGATCTTGACAATCTACCTGAACTAGACATGTCGGAAGCTAGCTTCAAAAAAGGGTATTCACATTTTGTAAATAAAGAATTTGCAGAAGCTAAAGCAGACTTCGGTCGTACCAAAGAAATAAAAAATATCTATTACTACGCATCTAATTATTACTATGGTCTTTGCGATTACTTCAAAGGAAATTATGCTGATGCCGTACAAAGTTTCCAAAAAGTCAATAGTTCAGATGTGTATAAATCATTTGTACCATATTATATTACGCAGATATATTTTGCACAAAACCAACCCGAAAAAGTCATTTCGTATGCAGAACAATCTTTAAGAGACCCTGAACTACGTAATAGAAAAGAAATCAGATTACTCCTAGGTCAGTCTTACTTCAAGCGTAAAGAATACGAAAAAGCATTGCCACATCTAGAATATTACGAAGCCAATACGGACAAACTCACTATAGAAGAGTTTTATCAACTTGGTTTTGCTCAATATCAATTAGAAAAATATGAGTCTGCCATCAAAAACTTCAGAGAATTAAACCTTTTAGACTCCAAACTTGGTCAATTGGTCAATTATTACTTAGCTGATTGTTATTACCGAACAGGTGATTTGGTCTCCGCAAGAGCTGCTTTCCGTAAAGTAAGTTTGATGGATTACGAACAAAGTATGAAGGAAGAAGCCACTTTTAATTATGGTAAGCTCTCAGCCGAAGCTGGATTCGAAAGAGAAGCGATAAACACACTCGTCAAATTGGATAAGGACTCTCCATACCACAAACAATCACAAGACATCATCACCGATCTCCTTGAAAATACGGGTGATTTCGCATCAGCTATTCAGATCATAGAAGGACTACCATCATTGACCGATAGATTGAAAATTACCTATCAAAATGTAGCCCTTAAATACGGTATGCAATTGTATAATGCAGGTGAAACGGACAATGCCAACAAAAACTTTGAGAAATCAAAAAAATATAAATTGAATAAATCATCGTATGCACAAGCATCTTTTTGGATGGCTCAAATTCTAAATGAAAAAGGTGAATTTAAAAAATCCATTAAGGCATTTGACGAGTATTTTGACCTTTCTAATGGGCTTGAAAACT
Organism: Saprospiraceae bacterium; assembly: GCA_035326365.1. Classification (GTDB taxonomy): domain Bacteria; phylum Bacteroidota; class Bacteroidia; order Chitinophagales; family Saprospiraceae; genus OLB9. The sequence goes on from DAOLFJ010000003.1 coordinate 46,911, forward strand.
TACCTGATGAGTCTTCTCCTAATGTTGGACATTATGCACAGGGATACAATTATCTAGAACTTAAAGACTACAAAAATGCTGAAAAAAGTTTTAAAAACGCCATAGTAGGTTTTAATATCAAAAGAAATTCCATCAAAAATAATGATATATTAAACAAGGTTTTGCCCGATGCTTTAGTTCGAACAGGAGATTGCCTTTTTAAGTCTAATCAATATCAAGATGCAATGGTTTTTTACGAACAAGCCATAGCAAAAAAACAAGGTGGTTATGTGTATGCCATGTACCAAAAGGCAATGATCGAAGGTCTTCTTGGTGAACCATATGAAAAGGTATTGACACTGTTAGACATCAAAAAAGATCATCCTTCGTCAGAATATGCTGATGATGCACTTTTGCAATTGGGAGACACCTACTTCGAACTAGAAAACGTAGACAATGCGTATGCTTCGTTTACAGAATTAGTGACTAATTATAAGAATAGCCCATTAAAAAATGCTGCTTACCTAAAATTGGGTTTGATAGCTTATAATAAAGGTGACATGACCGCTGCTATCAAGCAATATAAAAGCATTTTTGACAATAATCCATCTTCCAAAGAAGCAGAAAGCGCAATGTTAAGTTTACAAGAGATCTACATTAACGATCTTGGTCAATCTGATGAATATATCGCTTATGTGGGTACTTTGCCGGGATATTCACTCACGGGAATGGCCGCAGATTCTCTTGCATATATGGTGGGTGACCTAAGATACAATGATGGTGAATATGATAAAGCGATCCTTGGTTTTGACAATTATCTATCTAAATATCCCAATGGTGCCAATCGCATTAAAGCACATTATTATAGGGCTGAATCGAATACTATTCTCAAAAAATATAGTGCAGCGTTGGAAGATTATGAAAAATTGGTCAAACTTGGTGTTTCAGAATATTATGTACAAGCCTTAAAAAAGGCAGCGTTGATATCTTATAATCATACACAGTCTTTTGACAAAGCTTATAAATATTATGATCTTTATTATAATAATACGAAAGACGAAGCTGAAAAATATCAAGCAATATTAGGAGCATTGCGAAGTGGTTTTAGAGTTGGAAACGCCGAAGCTGTTAAGAAATACAGCCCATTGGTATCAAATCATCCACAATCTAATATAGACGACAAATCTTCAGCAATCTATTATTTAGGTAAAATCCAATATAAAAACAGCGAATGGGATGCTGCAAAATCTTCATTTACTAAAGTGGGCGATATGATAAATAATAATCAAGCAGCTGAATCTAGATTTTTGGTGGCAGACATTTTATTCAAACAAAACAAAATCGAAGATGCTGAAAACCAATGTAATGCGGCCAATGAGAAGAATACGCTTTATCCGTATTGGATAGCAAAAAGTTTGATTCTAATGTCAGATATCTATGTTTTGAACAAGGACTTGTTTAATGCTCGGGCAGCACTTGAAGCAGTTGTCGAGAATTTTGCGGATGATAAAGAGTTGATATCCACTGCTACAGCAAAATTGAAAACTATTGAGACGCTCGAGCAACAAAACAATAGAATTAAAGCACCTGGAACAAACCAATTAGAAATGCAACCTTCAGGTGGTAAATAATAGAAATACATTTATTAGCATATAAATTAAAAATAAAATATGAATCGTTTTATCATCTTTATCACCTTACTTGTCACAAGTCAACTTGGCGCACAAAACGATACTACCAAGATTCAGTTAAATCAAGTGGAAGTAATCAAGTCATTTGAAGCAAATCTTGAAGATGCCCAAAAGGTTACCATAAAATCAGTTTTACCTGTTCAAAAACCCTTTAGCCCTGCTTATAAGTATGACATTACTATTGTACCGATTGAGCTTAAATACCCGGATCCGCAGATCAAACCACTTGCTATGAATCCTGATAGTCCATTTAAAGTGAACAAAGGATACATCATTGCAGGATTTGGCATCTTAAAAAATCCTGACGTAATGGCAGGCTACCATACTTCAAAAAAAGATACGTATGATGCAGGTATTCATTTGGATTTCAGTTCTTTGGACAATTCCAATAAAAATCCATACCAAAAGTACAGCAATCTTTCTGCGGATGTTTATGGTTCATATATGATCAAAGAAAATACAAAACTTTATGGCGGTGTAAAATTTGCTAACAATAATAGATATTTCTACCATACAGATTTAAATGTCAGTGATACTTTTTCAGCAGATGCTTCCAAGCGTACACTTAATACGATAGATGTGAAAGCAGGTATCACCAATGCAGAAAGAACAAAATACAATATCAATTACGACCTGAACCTTGCACTCAAAAGCTTCAACATGGATAATACCGATGCTCGGGAAAGCATGATTGCCCTTGCAGGTCATGGCGAAAAACATGTAGGTGAAGCAACCGTATTTATGCTCGATGGTCGCATAGAACAAACGGCCATGAATGCTGATTCTTCTATAAATTTGTTCACGACCAAGTTAGTACCTTCCATTAAAACAGAGTTTGGTAATTTTATAGTAAATGTAGGATTGAACTATATTTATGATGGAAATAAACAGTCGGTATTGTTTCCAGAAGTATTGCTTTCATATGGTATTGTAGGACCTAATCTCCAAATATTTGTAGGAACTACCCAAGATTATTTTACTAACAATTTACGTAACACTGCCGCTATCAATCCTTGGTTATCAACGGATATTTCATCTGTAACCAATGCCATTCGCAGAGAATATTTTGGTGGAGTAAAAGGTCAATTTTCATTCCTAAACTATCAGATAAAAGCTGGTTACAAACAAATCAGCAATCAAGTATTTATGCTTAACAACAGATCAGACTTGAGATATTTTGACATGATCACAGATGATCTAAACGTTGTGTTTTTGAGTGGTAACTTAGATTTTGCTATCACTGATAATATCACTTTAGGTGGTTGGTTGACCCAAAATGTATTTGATTTAAATATACTCGAGAATGCTTGGCACCTACCAAATTTAGAAGCAAACGCTTACACTAAAATCAACCTTCTAGAAAATAAATTAAAAATAAAAGGAGAGTTGTTTTTTAATGACAAAGTAGATTTCATCAATAAAGAAGGCGAAATCACCAAATCCAACGTGCTTTTTGACTTAAACGCTTCAGTTGAATATAAATTTACTGAAAAATTTGGTGCCTTCGTACGTGGCATCAATTTATTGGATAACAAATACGAAAGATGGTACGGGTATCCAAGTGTAGGTATCAATGGTATGGTAGGTGTGTCAGTGGTTTTTTAAAATTAAAATACTACCTTTACACCTTATTTTTTTTCCATATACAAATACAAAATCATGAATATTCAAAAAAACCATGTAGTGTCTTTGCATTACAAACTCACGGAAGACACCGCAGAAGGTGAATTTATTGAAGAAACCTATGGGGATGCTCCATTAGAATTTATTTTTGGTGTAGGTATGATGTTACCTTCTTTTGAAGAGCATATAGAAGATAAATTAGCAGGCGACTCTTTTGCTTTTACACTCGAGCCAGAAGATGCATACGGACTATATGAAGACCAAGCAGTAGTAGAAATTCCTATTGGATCTTTTGCGGACGAAACAGGTAACATTGATAGGTCTAAACTTATTCCTGGCAGTCCACTTCAGATGAATGATCACGAAGGTAGAATGTACCATGGCGTGGTGCAAGAAGCAAAAATAGAAGCTATCGTCGTAGATTTTAATCATCCAATGTCAGGTAGAACACTTCACTTCAAAGGTGAAATCCTAGCCGTAAGAGATGCCACACCGTCTGAATTAGACCACGGACATGTGCATCATGGTGGACATGACCACGATTAATATTAAGAGTATGTTTAAAAATATAAAAGTCCTTCAGTATTAAAAAATTTACTGAAGGACTTTTTTTATGCTAACATTCAACCCTTTCAGGGTTGAG
>DAOLFJ010000173.1:0-9865 GCA_035326365.1 Saprospiraceae bacterium
ATAAAAAATATGTCAGGTGATTTAGATGGCAACGACTTCGCTATTTCAGGCGCAGTCTTAAATGCTTATGATTACATGTTTAACAACGGTACCATCGATGGAAAAATAAATTTGACATCCAATAAATTTGATGCAAATAAATTCCTAACCGAACCACCTGCTCAGCAGAGTGCAGAACCATTAGTGGTGATACCTGTACCTGAGAATGTCAGGATGTCTATCCACACAGAGATAAAAGATTTGACCTATACTAATATGAACTTAAAGGATTTCAAAGGTGATCTTGAAGTATTGAACCAAGAAGTGGCTTTGAGAAATGTAGAAACCCAAACCCTAGGTGGTAAAATAAACATGGAAGGGATATACAACACAAAAAATATAAATAGCCCTGATTTTTCAGTAAAACTAGATCTCAGTAAGATTAAATTTGCAGAGGCATTTAAACAGATTGAGACATTCAAGAAAATTGCGCCAATTGCTGCTTATATTGATGGACTGTTTAATACAACATTGGTGATGAAAGGTAAACTCGGCAGTCAAATGATGCCTGATCTCAATTCATTGGATGCATCAGGATTCATCGAGACCCTTAGCGGAAGTATCAAAGGAGTGAATCCTATTGGCAAAATGGCAGACAAACTTGGTATTGCTTCACTCAAGGAAGTGAATCTGACCAATACTAAAAATTGGTTTGAAATCGTAAAAGGATTTTTTGAGCTTAAACCATTCAACAAAAATATTGGTGGTGTAGATATGTTGATCTCAGGAAAACATGGTTTTGGAAAAGACATGGATTATAATTTTGATTTGACCATTCCTAGAGAGCTGATGAAAAAAAATAAAGTTGGTGCTGCTGCTGATGCTGGATTATCTTTATTGGAAAAAGAAGCAGCTAAATATGGTGTGAATATAGACCAAGGTCCCAATATCTTTTTGGACGTAAAAATGACAGGTAGCTTTACGAGTCCTAAATTTAGCATCACACCAAAAACTAGTAAAGGATCAAGCGCTGGAAATGCTGTTCAAGATAAGGTAAATGAAACCGTCACAAATATTAAAGATAGTATTAATAATGAGTTGAAGAAAAAACAGGCTGAACTTAAAGATACAATAACTAATCGTGCTAAAGAAGAAATGGAAAAAGCCAAAACCAAAGCACAAGACGCTGCTAATAAAACACTTGATAGTTTGAAAAACAAAGCAAAAGTGGTGGTTTCCAATAAAATAGATTCTTTAGCAAAAGGTGCAGTTTCTGATTCATTAAAACAAAAAGCCAAAGATGTGATTAATAAAAATGCGGGTGAAGAAGTTGATAAAATCAAAGACAAACTGAAAGATTTCAACCCGTTTAAGAAGAAAGGTAAGGGTTAAACTGGAGTAAATCCATCAAAAAAAGGCAATTATCACAAAAAAGTAGTTAATAATTTGTATTTATTAAATTATTCCTATAATTTTGGACTAAAATTAATCAACATGAAGTATATTTTTTCATTATTAGTAGTTCTTTTTGCAGCGTCCTTTACCTTCGGTCAGAAGAATATTGATTACATAAATAAGGAAGTTAAAAAAGTAGAAGTTCAATTAAATAAAAAAGGAGAACACCTTCAGCTATCAAATGTACAGAAAGATAAGCTGTACAGTATATTTGCAGAGAAATATAAAAGAGTAGAATTATTTTTGGCTAAAGAATTAGAGAAGAAAGATGTTTCTAATGGTATGACCAAAATAGAAGAAGAGTTCAAACCAAAAATAGAATCAGTACTTAACCTTCAACAAAGATTGGCTGTTCAGAAAAAAAGAAAAATTGCTTCCACTTCTAAGTAGTCCACGAACATACTAAATAGTTAAAGCCATTAGTATTGTAATATATACTAATGGTTTTTTTATGCATGAACTTAAAATTCACGCATGATGCTAAGTTTTCAAAACACTTTACGTACAAAAGACGTTAGGTTTTCTGTCAATAAAATGATTGCTTTTGAAACATCTTTTCAGGTTAAACAAATATTTCTCCATATATAAATGGCATTTTCTGCTAGGAATCTTCTTTGTGACAGGTTCCAACTACTTTGGCATTCTTATTCCACAGAAAGTGAGAGATGCTTTAAATTTGGTAGAAAATAAATTAACCGAATACAATGGGCTTTCTGGCTCAGATAAGTCAATCATGTATGATGACTTGGGAAATATCTTACTTACTTTTGGGTTAATTGTCACTGGATTCGCTATATTGAAAGGCTTATTCATGTATTTTATGCGTCAGACCATCATCGTGATGTCAAGACTGATTGAATATGATCTGCGCAAAGAAGTATTTGGCCATCTTACATCTTTAGATCAGTCGTTTTATAGAAAAAACCAAACGGGAGACATCATGGCACGCATATCAGAAGATGTCTCTAAAGTACGAAATTATCTAGGTCCTGGAATATTATATGGTATAAACTTGATCAGCTTGTTTGTAATGACCATTTACGCAATGTGGGAAGTGGATCATTTGTTGACGATAGTTTCTTTACTACCACTGCCACTGTTGTCCATCTCCATTTATTATGTCAGTAAACTTATAAATGAAAAAAGTACCCTAATACAGCAACAGCTTTCATCACTTAATAACACTGCTCAAGAAACATATTCTGGCATTAGAGTCGTAAAATCATACGTCAAAGAAGACCAATTTGTCTCTTTTTTTGAACAACAAAGTGAAGAGTTTAAAAAGAGATCACTCAAACTTGCCCAAATAGAAGCCTACTTCCAACCATTAATGCTTCTTTTGATTTCAATTAGTACGTTGATAGTAGTTATAGTAGGTGGTTACCAGGTATTTGAAGGCAAATTAACTACAGGGAATATTGCAGAATTTATTATTTATGTCAATATGCTGACATGGCCAGTAACATCTATTGGCTGGATTGCATCCGTAGTACAGGAAGCGGAAGCATCACAAGCGCGTATTAATGAGTTGATGGATCAAAAATCGACTTTAGAAAATATAAATCAATCCCAATACACCCTAAATGGTAATATTGAGTTTAAAAATGTTTCTTTTGTCTACCCTAATACAGGCATCAAAGCTTTGGACAATGTAAGTTTTTCCATAAACAAAGGAGAGAAACTGGCTATCTTGGGCAAAACGGCTTCAGGCAAAACTACCATTGCCGAATTATTGACTAGAATGTTTGATGTGACATCAGGAGAGATATTAATAGATGGTGTGAATATAAAATCTCATAATTTAAATGTGCTACGCAATCGAATAGCTTATGTTCCCCAAGATGTATTTTTATTCTCGGACACCATTGCCGCCAATATAGCTTTTGGAAAACCAGATGTAACAGAATCTGATATACACCAATATGCAAAACATGCATCTGTGTACGAAGAAATCATTAAGTTACCTGCACAGTTTGATACCTTGATTGGGGAACGTGGTGTGACTTTATCAGGTGGACAAAAACAGAGAATTTCGATAGCACGTGCATTTATAAAAAATCCAGATATTATCATTTTGGACGATGCCCTTTCTGCAGTAGATACAAAAACAGAACAAGACGTGTTATCCTTTTTTGCTAGCTCCTTACAAGGAAAATCCAGTATTACTATCACCCATAGAGCCAATAATCTATTGAACTATGACAAGATAATCATTTTGGAGGAAGGCATCATCGTAGATGAAGGCACACATGATGAATTATTGAATAGAGAAGGTTTTTATAGCAGTATTTATGATCAACAAAGTATGAAAGAAGTATCGTAAGAATACATCTATCAATCTGAACTTGACATCAAAATTTCGTGACATTTGTATGACAAAGTAAATATTTATTTTTCTTTTCAAGGAATTAAGCAAAAAATAATTTTGTCATTTGAAAATTATTATTAAATTTGTCCTATTAATAATTTAAATTTCGATTTCCGTGGAAAAAGAAGAAAGAGGTAAATCAGATATAGTCTACTCAGCAAAAGTTAAAGCTGGCAAAAGAAGGACCTATTTTTTTGATGTAAAACGTACTAAAGGAGAAGACTTTTATCTTACGCTCACTGAAAGTACAAAGAAATTTAACGGTGATGGTTATGAGCGACATAAGATCTTTTTGTATAAAGAAGACTTTAATAGGTTCTTGGCTGAATTGGAAGAAACAATAAATCATGTTAAAACAGTTCTAATGCCTGATTTTGATTATGATGAATATGAGAAAAAACAGGCAGAATGGGAAGCTTCCATTGCTAATGAAAACCCTGACAAAACAGTAGATAAAGGTGATGATATGGATTGGTAATACCACAAAGTTGTCATCATAAAATAATACAAAAGCACTAATCTCCGGATGAAGTGCTTTTTTTTTTGATCATCAAAAATACTATTACACCATATAAATAAAGTATGAACATTTTAATTGTAGCAGCAACTGACCTAGAAATCAATCTTTTAAAAACTTATTTCGATGGTAATTATACCCATGATGATCAGGGTTTTTATTTATTTAACTCCCATACTATTTATATCTTAACAACAGGTGTAGGGCTTATGCACACTACATTTGCTATCAGTCAGTTATGCTTTAATCACCACTTTGATGTTGCCATTAATTTGGGAATCGGTGGTTCTTTTGATAGAAATATCCAATTGGGTAGTGTAGTAGAAGTCGTCAAAGACAGAATAGCTGACTTAGGTATAGAAGAAGCGAATGGACAATTTATAGATGTATTTGAAATGGATTTGATAAACAAAGATGTATTTCCTTATCAAGATGGGTGGATCTCAAAAATAGCAAAAGAACTTCCTGAGACAAACCTTAAAAAAAATATAGGTATTACTGTTAATAAAGTAACTGGTACAGCGGACTCCATTGTGGCAATCCAAAATAAGTATAAGCCAGATGTAGAAAGTATGGAAGGTGCGGCTTTTTTTTACACTTGTGCAAAATTGAATCTACCATCAATCCAAGTCCGTGCCATCTCTAACTATGTAGAGCCAAGGAATAGGGCTTCATGGAAAATGCAAGATGCCATTCAAAATCTTAATCAATTTGCCATAACGTATTTAAATGCTATAATTTAGCATGTTATAAAAAACAGTAATATTAAAAACTACTTTCTAAAATTAAAAGCATGTTTGCTTTTTTTCCATCGCAATACTTGCATCGTTATCTCATTATAACTTTGAAGCCCACTTCTAACCCCATGAGATTTTAGGTATGAGTCATAAATTTTATCTCTAACCACTGGCATTATATCTGGATATCTATTCAGGTCAGCCCGTATTGCTTTCAGATCATTTTTTACACCTACATTCAATGTATCATAAGTCTGTTTAGCAACATCTGGGTACCTATTTCTCATATCAAAAAATAAATATCTCCAATATCCCATCAATCCTGAATATCTTATTTCTGGTACTTCAGAGCGCATACACGTGAGTAGTCCTATAAAATTACATGCGCCTTCATCAGTGTAACCATATCCGTGTGCCATTTCATGTGCCATGGTAAATGGCCACTGAATCTCATTCATCCCTGGATCTATATGTCCTTCAAATGCAAAAGGTATGTAAATTCCTGCTGTAGAAAATCTAAGTAATAGCCCTTTAGGCTTTAATGCCCGTATCCTCACCCTACCCTTCCTCGGCTTACCCCAAGTTGAGATCATTTCTTCCTGTCTATCTCTTATTTCCGTTTCTAGATTTACCCAATTTAAATTCATCTCAAGTCTAGATGTATCCGCTGAAAGGATATCTCTAGCTTCATTTAGCAATAATGTTATTTCAGCTAATTCTGTGACCACATCGGCTGAGTCAATAGTTATTTCAGGCAATCCCAACTGATTTTCAATGGAAGGTTGATAGTAATTAAAGCCCCATGTGAAATAAAATAAGAAAACGACCCATCCGATAAAATTCATAAATCCTAAACCTAAATCTTTCAGTTTATGAAGTCTTGTTTGCTCACTGCGCAAAAATCTTTGAAATGATTTATAAAGCAAAAAGATAAGAAAACAAAATACAACATATACAAATGGAAACGGCAAATATCCAACTGTATAATCATACAAAACCCTGATAGATGGATATATTATTTTTTCATAAAACCCAAAGAAGCAATTTGTACAAATCAATTGTGAAAGGATATGGACTATGACAGTCAATAAACCCAATAACAGACCTATATATGAAAATGCTGAAAACTTATATTTCTGACTTTTTTCTATCATGCTAATACCATATTCGAAAGAGTAAAGTTAACACCATTTTTAAAAATAATGTACTGAATACCAATTATGGAAAACTTTGGTCGTATAAATATGTTGAAATGTTCCATCTTTATTAAAAAAATATGGTGTAATTTTTGTTATATTACTATTCCACTAAAATTTTAAGCACATGAATACCGTCCAATCAACTTTTACATACAAAGTATACGAAAGTACTGATGAATTATCATCTGAAGACAAACAGTTGATGGAAAGTGCTATCGACCAACTGAAAAATGCTTATGCTCCATATTCAAATTTCCATGTAGGGGCTTCAGTAAGGTTGACTGATGGTGACACTTTTGTAGGTTGTAATCAAGAGAATGCTTCATATCCATTATGTATTTGTGGTGAAAGAGTAGCTTTGTATAATGCTGGTGCTAATAAACCTAATGTTCCTATAGAAGCATTGGCTATCACTATAAAAAACCTAAGAGCACGTATCGAAAAACCTGTCTCTCCATGTGGTGCATGCAGACAAGTAATATCTGAATTTGAATTTAGACACAAACACAAAATAAAAATATTACTAAAATCTGACGGTCCTGAAGTTTATGAGATTGATTCCATTCAGGATATTTTGCCTTTAGGCTTTAATGGAACGTTTCTCTAAGCACGATATCTCTCACTCGTTCTAGATCATCAGGTGTGTCCACTCCTACAGAGTCGTACATAGTTTCATGACAATGAATCGTATAGCCATTCTGAAGCCATCTTAATTGCTCAAGTGATTCTGCCAATTCATAAGGCGTGGGTGCTAGTTTTGTCAGTTCCAACAATACATCCTTTTTATAACCATACAGGCCAATGTGTCGATAATAATTGGTTTTCCCGAACCATTGCTCATATTTAATATCGCGAAAAGCAGGAAGTGCCTGTCGTGAGAAATACAGTGCCTTGTTGTGAAGATCCCTCACTACTTTGACAACATTATAATCAAAAAGCGAGTCAACATCATCTATCAATCTACACTGCGCACCGATTTGAACATGTTCGGCCTTCATGACACTAATCAAATCATCTATTTGAAGTGGATTTATCAATGGTTCGTCACCTTGTAGATTGATGATAATGTCACTGTCGAGTGTGTTACAGACTTCAGCAATACGATCAGTTCCTGAAATATGATCAACAGATGTCATGCACACTCTGGCACCTAAAGCAGATACATGATCGAAGATTTTGGCATGATCTGTAGCTATTATGACTTCATCTGCTAGCTTGGATTTAAGCGCTTGTTTGTACACGCGCATAATTAAACTTTTACCAAAAATATCGGCAAGTGCCTTTTCTGGAAGTCTAGATGATGCCAATCTGGACGGTATGATAATGCTGGTTTTCACTTTATTAAATTTTTAAGGATAAAGAATATACATATTACGTATTTATGTAATATATTTGCACCCAAATACATAAGTGCAAATTGAAAACATATACTAAATATTTAATCTCCCATATAAAATGTAAATGTACGATATTCTTATTTCTTACAATAGTTTCATCTACATTTGGCCAGAATAACCGATTTTTCTCCACAGAAAATGATATCATTGTTGATGTCTTTCCAGGTAATGAGTTGTTTTACATTCACCAGATGGATAAAGGTACCACCATCTATAGCTTAGCAGATATATTTCAGATCGATGTGCAAACCATCTTGATAAAAAACAACTTAAAGTCGCAGCAAGCCATTCCAGAAGGTAAAAACATCAAAGTTCCCATAAATAGAGAAAATCTTATTATAAAATCTGATTTCAATCCTAAACAGCAAGCAAGTTTACCGCTGTATTATGAAGTAAAAAAAGGAGAATCACTGTACAAAATCTCAAAAACTTATTTTGGGACGGATGTAAGTATTATACAAAAACTTAATAAAAAAACATCAGAATCGATAAATGTTGGAGAAAAACTATTGGTTGGTTATTTGTCTTTGAGTAGGTATAAAAAAGTATCAAACGATATCAGGAGTACAAACCAAAAAACGATGCCTAAAGATATGGTTCTTAATGATCCCAAAACAAAAGTAGTAATTGACCAAAAGCAAAGTGAAGTGACCGATACCGCAGCCAGTGATGCTAAAGTTGTAAAATGGTTTAACTCCAATGTGATTGCATTATGGGATAAAAATAGTGAATCCACCAGTCTTTTTGTTTTACACAATGAAGCTAAATTAGGAAGTACCATGGATATATACTTCCCAATGCTAAAGCGCCAAGTAAAAGCGAAAGTGTTAGGCAGAATTCCTGAAGGTACTTATAGAGACGACATTAGTCTATTTGTAAGCCCAGGTGTAGCTCGCCAATTAGGTATTAGAGACGCTAGATTTATGGTAAATATTAAATACGAAGTCTTGTAAATACAACCTTTGTAGATATAAAAAAAGTCCAGTGAGTATTGAATTCACTGGACTTTTTTATTTATGGCTTAACAATTTTATTGTTTGATAAACTTGACAGGAGCCTTTCCTTTGATATCCAAGAAATACATACCGACAGGTAATTCATTGATATCTAGTCTCGTAGTATGAAAATCAATCTTACCTACTTTTGATACGCAACCCATAGCACTAAGTATTTGATAATCTAACGTTTCGATATTTCTTTTTTCACTAAGCTCAATAATCAAATGATCATTTGATGGATTTGGATAGATGGTCACTTTATTATTTAACGAAGTAAGGTCTTCTGAAGATGAGACCAATGTTTGCGTCACAAAGAAATTGTCAAACCCTGCTTCAACCAAATGTCCTCTATCCGCAAAATCTGATGCTTCTACAATAAGTCTTAAGCTATCCTCTGTAGAAATGAAACTCAATAGATCCAATTCTCTGATAGATTTCCAACCATCTGTAGTTACGAACACTTTGTCCACAACGACTTCTTCTAAACCATTTGTTAATTTTATAACAAGTGTGTCATTTATAGCAGACGATCCACCATCATTAAAAAACCAAACATCATAATTCAATTTAGGCAAATTAAAGTCTGATAAATCCATTTGTGGTGAAATAAGTCTTGTAACACCATTGTCTACATCATCACACGCAGCGCCTGGATTTCCATTTCCCGTTACATATGCAATATTTCCAACATCATTAGAATCTTGTCCGGGATTCGCATTTATAGATCCATATTTGGTCAATCTTGGTTTTACCCTTTCCCATTCACCTGACATAGAAGGAGTCGATTCGATTGTCCAATTCAGATTATTTTCAAAGTTATCATTATATCCTTTTTTTAGTGTGGTTATCAATTCATTGTCTGCGCCTTCACCTACCATAAATGTTGGTTGGTAAATACTTTCATATCCCCAAGCATTCAAAAATAGTTCATAACTAGCGGACAAAATCGTTTGGTTGAGCTCGCCTTCAGTAGATGTAATTAAGTTATATGGTTTTGAATTATTATTTAGAAATATATTAGCAGGAATACCCTTGCCGTCATTATCCTTTGTGACAAAACTAACTTCTATTGGCCTTTTTCGAAAAAGTATTGGATTCCAAGATACAACTTCACCTCTGACTAAATTGATAGTTGCTACCTGTGTCACAAAATCCGGATGCGTTACCTGGACTTGAAAATTACCATCATATGCTAAGCCAGTCTTAAATTCACCA
>DAOLFJ010000535.1:0-2021 GCA_035326365.1 Saprospiraceae bacterium
ATGTGTATGTACCTGCAGCCACACCTGTGAGGTTACATCCTGATGCTACTGGACCTGCAGGTTTTACGATAGTACCACTACTGTTTTTCCAGAGACAAGTACAATTTGCTGTACTTCCAGTGACTGAAAGTAAAATAGATCCATTATTGCCGCCATTACAAGAGACATTAGTTACTGCTCCTAGTGTACATTGTACATCTGGATCCATGCAAGGTGTAATTGTTATGAATCCACCAGTGGCAACAACATCTATGGATGTTGGGTTTCCGTTTATAAGGGCAGATCCTTCTGTGACACCTGTTATATTGATCGGTGAATTAATCGAATTCATTTCACATACCAACACTTCAAAACAAATTTGGAATATAGCGGTCCCATTGGCCAATGTCACAGGATTAGGATTACTCCATGCAACGATAAGTTTATCTGCAGGACTATTATTAAAAATGGACATGGTAAGTCCTTGTAAATTATAGGCATCTGTGCGTATGTACCTCAGTTGAGTTTGATTCCAATTAAATTCTGTTCTGAAACTAAGTCCATTTATTAAAGAATCTACGGTTACATTGATACAAACGATATCACCTTTTTTACCAGTGCCATTCCCTGTTTTTATTCTTAAAGTAGGAATATCTACTACTTCGTCAGTAACACAGACCATACCATAATTATAGCAAGTAGGTACAGATGATATTTGTTCTGTACTCCATATGGTTTCTGGCGTACCTTGTCCCATTAAAAGACAAGCCTTACTATCAGGTGCGCCCAATACTTTGAAACAAAGCTCAATAATCACTGTACCATCCGGTAATGTTTTAGGTAGCGTGTTGTCAGGTACCCACACAAATGTCAACTTACCACTTAAGCTGTCATTTTCATTTAATGTGTTACCCATTTCTGGGAGTCCATTAGCTGGAACTGTCGCCCCTGTATATCTAAGTAGTGCAGGATTCCATGTGAATGCACCTTGACCTGAGTTTATATTAATAAAGTTCTTTACAGATATTGGTATACATACTTCATCTCCTGGCTGAGCAGTAATTGTCGGAGCTGAGAATGTAAGATTTGAAGGATTAGAACATGCCGGATTAGGACATGGATTTGGCTCTTCGCCATCACAGTCTATGGTAACTTTTCCTTTTACGTTGACAAGATTTTGGTCTTCCGTAAAGTTTCCATAGGTAATGTTGATTTTTATGGGAGTAGAACTTGTGACAATGTCAGTGGAAGCACATTTATTTCCAATTGCTTTAAATATAACGGTAAATAATCTTGTGCCATTAGGTAAGTTTCTGCCAGTTGCGTTTGGATCATCCCAAGAGAAGGTCATCTGTCCTTTTTTAATGATACCTTGACCAGGAGGGCCTATATTGTTTATAGAAAGAGCTACTGGAGCTGTAGAAAAATTGGTTGTATTTACATAATCAAGTACTAAGGAATCCCAGTTTATTGAAAATGTAACACCTGCCAAATTAGTAAATCCAGCCACCGTTACATCTACAGATGCATTCTGACTAGAATCTACAGTGACAGTCGACATAGTTACGGTCAACTGTGCTTGGGACTTGTTGCCTACAAATAGAAGCATGCAAGTAAAAAGAGCTAAAAAAATTTTCCTCATGATGAGAATTTTAATTATTTAAAATTATAATGCAAAAATAAGTATTTATTTACTTAAAAATCAAATATATACCGATTTTGTTAATGTAAGTGCAACTCAGAATGAATCTTCATTGGACTTAGCAATTCTTAAATCTGTATATATCAAATAATAAGCCAAAAAATATTGTAAACACTTAAAAGGCGGGAATTTCTGTATTTTTGCACAAATATAGGTCAATTTTTGAAATTAGGACGTTTTTTTTGTTAGAATAATCTAAGACTATGTTTTAATTTTTATTGCCTTAAAATCAATGTCTTATGAACCCGACTTCAAAATACGCTCATCGTTTAGTCCACTAAACTCTTTAATTCTTATATTGTCAGAACCATAACCTATTGATTAGCAAATAATAAAAGCT
>DAOLFJ010000174.1:0-9769 GCA_035326365.1 Saprospiraceae bacterium
CAGTTTATTTTGAAACTGACGTAAATAGTTACAAAAACAATATTAATCCAACGTTAGATACTTCATATCAAGTGAGTATACACCTATAATCATTCTGTAATTTAATTTAGTATAAGTTTAAAGCAAAAAAAAAGCCCGAAACTGATGTCTCGGGCTATACACTTAATTAGGTATTACATGGTAGGTATTATGCGCCTTCGTAGCTCATCACCATAAAGATGACTAGCGAACTAAGTAATAAAAATGCAAATACAAATCTAGTATCCCTAAACAGAATTTCGTCTTTTCTGTACAACATAATATGAGTTTGGTATTGGTTATTAAGTATTATTTTAAAATGATAAAAATCGTCTCGTCTGATATCAGTATGCCAAATATGATACCATAAGAATTTATCGTAATATGAAAATTAACCCATAAATCAGCCTTGGTTATGGGTTACAAAATATGTGATGTAAAAACAAGTTGCATTGACATCAGCCAGTCAGTAGTTTTTATATGGCACTATTTTTTAATGCATTTAATTTCATAATATGAAAATGTAAAAAATTACCCCTTTTGGGTTACAATTATTTTTTTTGGGTTACAAATCAGAAGATCGTACGTGTATGTTATTGATGAAGATAATAAATAACAAAATAAAATTGTAATGATCTGGTAATCAAACGTATAAGGTTATTGTCAAAATGGAGAAGCCTGATAGTCACGTGTTTAGCTCATTTGAGCGTATGCTGTAATCTTTTCATTGAAATCGAAAAAATATCTTTAAAAACCAAAAAACTGTTGTTTAATCGGGTATTTGTCAAATAAATTGGATTCTAAAATATAAAATTGCAAAGTGAAAACATTACTTTTGAGCAATATAAAATTAAACATCAGCAAATGAACAGACAGATTACTTATCCATTAGAATTTGAATTTAAGATTATGGCATTGTCTCCGCAGTTTTATGTCAGAGATGCAAGCGGCCAAGAAATTGCTTACGTGAAGCAAAAACTATTTAAGCTCAAAGAAGATATATCTGTTTTTGCAGATGAGTCTCAAAGTTCTATCTTATACAAAATAAAAGCAAGTCAATGGATCGATTGGTCGGCATCATATATGTTCACAGATGCATCTGGTAAGAATCTAGGTAAAATGGGTAGGAAAGGCGCAAGGTCATTGTGGAAAGCTACCTACGAAATATTTGATGATCACGATGCTTTTGAATTTAAAATAGAAGAAGACAATGCTTTCGTCAAGATTATGGACGGGTTATTTTCTGAAGTTCCTATTTTGGGATTTTTTACAGGATATGTATTTAATCCAAAATATAATATCTACCGTACAGATGGTACCAAAATAGCTGAGTTTACCAAGGAAGCTTCTTTTCTAGGCAAAAAATTTAAGTTACACCAACACGGTAATTTTGACATACAAGAAGAAGAACGTATTATCTTGAGCTTGATAATGATGGTCTTCCTAGAAAGAAGTAGAGGATAGATGATTAATTATTAATTTGGTAATTACTAATTAATAATTATTCATTTTCCAACCCTAATGATTTCAGGGTTCAGGTTTTAATGGGCTTCCAAAACTTGTTAGGAAGTATCATATTCTATTTTCAATCGCAGATTGCAACGCCATTAAATGGTACCGTACTATCAATCAAAGTCAGGTAAGACTTTGGCAAACGGATTAATCAGTAATTATTAATTGGTAATTTCGCATTACATATCTATCCTTCTATCATCAGTTTAAAACCAACACCATGTATATTGTCTAGTTTTATCTTCGCATCTTCTGCTAGGTACTTGCGCAGACGACTGATAAATACATCCATACTTCTGCCTAGAAAATAGTCATCCTCTCCCCAAAGCTTCTCTAGAATAAGGCTTCTTTTAACGACATTGTTTTTATGATCGAGTAGCATCTTGAGTAGATCAGCTTCTTTTTGGGTTAAGCTACGATCCACTTCATTTAGGCTCAGGATTAGGTTTCTATAATCAAAATTGTAATTACCTACTTTGTATTGATCATTCGTAGAGACGGATACAAATTTCCTTCTCAGAAAAACTTCTATTTTTAGTATCAACTCTTCTATGCTGAATGGCTTAGTGATGTAGTCATCCGCACCCAGTCGTAGGCCATGTATCCGATCTTCTTTCATGGACTTAGCAGTCAGAAATAAAATCGGAACATTGGGATCAGTTGATCTTATTTTTTCAGCAACTGCAAAACCATCCATTTTGGGCAACATCACATCCAAGATACACAGATCATAGGTACCATTAAAAAAAGCTTCGACAGCACTTTCACCATCCAAAAAATGATTGACTTCATATCCATGTAGTTCCAAGTTGTCTTTGGTCACAAAACTTAATGTTTCGTCATCTTCTACATACAATAATTTTGATTTTTCACTCATGATTTATTTGTTTTGGTATGTTGATACTAAATGTTGATCCTTCGCCATTTGCTGACTGAACTTGAATATTCCACCCATGTGCAGCACAAATATTTTTGACATAATATAATCCTAGACCGAAACCTTTGACATTATGTACGTTGCCAGTAGAAACTCGATAGAATTTGTCGAATAATTTTTTCTGGTTTTCTTTGTCAATTCCTATACCCTTATCACTAATCCTAAGTTCGATACGATCATCCAGACTAACGACAGTAATATCTACTACAGGTTCATCTTGACTATATTTTATGGCATTATCTATCATATTTGCGATCACGTTTACGAAATGCAGTTTGTCAGCTTTGATACTGACATCATCGCTACATGGTGTAAATGTAATATTTCCTGACTTCAATTTTAAAGATTCATTATTTATAATTTCACTTAACGTAATGTTGACGTCAAATATTTCTTTTTTTAGCTCAATACTATCTTTTTCTAATCTTGCGATATTAAGTACTTTTTCTACTTGATCATTCAATCTTTGATTTTGCTCTCTGATGATTTGTGCATATCTGCTAAGACGTTTATCGTTTTTTATATGATCGTCATTTGCAAGAAAATCTGAAGCAATTTTTATGGATGATATTGGCGTTTTAAATTCATGGGTCATGTTATTGATAAAATCTTTTTGAAGCTCAGATAATCTCTTTTGTTCTAGGATGACCCACATACTATACAAGAAAAAAGCAATGGCAAGAACCGATAAACTCGTAAGGATAAGTGCCATATTTTTATTGGCCAATAGAAAACTCTCTCGAGCTGGAAATCTTACGACAAAGTAATAGGTTAGGTCATTAAATTTAAGAAGTTTATTACCTTTTTTGACACTGTGCTCTTTCATGTTTTGTACGCTGCAATAATTTCCATATACTAATTCGTCATTAAAACAATCATAAACAGCATACTCAAAATCTATAGTGAGAGATTGTTTGCTCATCTCTTGTAGTAGGTATTGTTCGAGTACACCAGCATCGATTTGGCTATTGATATTTACCGCATAATAATTGGATGAACGTCTTTGTACTAGTCCTGTTTTTGGCAACACTATTTTATTGTAGGTAGCCATTCTCTGAGCTACACTACGCAAAACAATATTGACAGATTGGTCAAATTCTTTATCTTTTATATCCCAAGTTTTAATCAGCCAATACGACTGAATAAACAAGATGCCTATGATAGAAAGTCCACCTAAAATTATTAACCTACGTATTAAATTGTTTGGCATCACATTTTTTTATACAGAACAAAGATAAGAAGTTAAATTCAAAATTGTCTATTCAATAGATAATTCCTACTTTTGACCCGTTAATGGATAATAGAATAAAATATAAACGATTTTTTCTCAGCGCTAGTATGTGGCTTTTTCTGTCATTAGGCATAACTATAGCACAAAGCAAATCAAATCCATTCGAAATTAAACAACGTCTGAGTTCAATCCCTGAGACCGAGATAAATGAAACTCCTATCCAAAAAGTAGATACATTAAACAAGAATTTATCTACATCTGATACCATAAATTCAGTAAATAGCCAGACGGATACCAAATCATTGTCTGATGAAGAAAAAAATCCATTTGAGGTAGATCACCTTCCGCTACGAAAGAATGATATGTCCATGAGGGCGCAGAAACTAAAAGGTCAGCTTGAAGCCACCGAAGCGTCAAATGCTTTTTTATTTTGGTTTTTGCTTTTAGCAAGTGCCTTGTTAGCTATCATCTTAAATACCAGGGCCAAATCTATAGGTTTGATATCTAAGTCTATACTCAATGAAAATATTCTAAAGTTATTCTTTAGAGAAGAGAGTACTAGAGTATCACTTTATCTATTGGTACTTTATTTTATTTTTGCTATAAATTTGGCGGTGCTGATTTATTTGGTTTTTGAAAATTATTCGGCGCCCAAAGGTGTACTTGTCTTTCTAGGTATCTTAATGGGCGTTATTATAGTTTATATCATTAGACATGTATTCTTAGGAATGCTGGGAAATCTATTCGGCATATCTAAAAGCACCCAACTTTATAGCTTCGCGATTATGATTTTTAATATATTCCTAGGTATTTGCCTGATACCATTAAATTTTATTTTGGCTTTCGGTCCTGAAAATTTTCAAGGGGTGATGCTTTGGTTTTCATTGGGTTTGGTGATAATTATGGTATTGCTTCGGACATTTAGAGGTGTTTTTATAGTTTCTGAATACCTATTTGATAGAATATTCCAAATATTTATTTACCTTTGTGCCTTCGAAATTGCGCCAATGCTCATTTTGGTAAAATCCGTGATGAAATTGGTGCAGTAAGTCAAAATATTTAGGTAAATTTAATGGTTTAAATGGCAACAAAAGGTACAGCATCTCAGACAGAACCTCAATATGCAGAAAAATACAATACTGTAACATCTCTGCTGATATCACAACCTAAACCTGAGGAGAAATCCCCTTATTATGATATGGAACTTAAATGGGGACTCAAAATCGATTGGAGACCTTTTATTCAAGTAGCGGCTGTATCAGAAAAGGAGTTTAGAAAAAATAGGATCAATCTTGGGGAGTTTCCTTGTGTAATTTTTAGCAGTAAAGGTGCTGTAGACAATTTTTTTAGATTGGTAGAGGAGACAAGGGCTAGAGTATCTCAGGATACAAGATACTTTTGTCTCACAGAAGCAATTGCCAATTACTTACAAAAATTTATACTTTACCGTAAAAGAAAAGTATTCGTCGGCAAACGAGTGGCAGAAGATCTCGCACACTATTTTAATAAATATAAAAACGAAAAATTTCTACTTCCTTGCTCAAATTTGGGTTCAACGGAAATAGTAAGCTACCTAGAAAAACTGAATATCAATCATACAGAAGTAGTTATGTACAACACTGTTTCAGCAGATTTGTCTGATCTTAGCGATGTATTCTATGATGTTTTGGCGTTTTTTAGTCCACAAGGTATAGAGTCATTATTTGACAACTTCCCAGATTTTAAGCAAAATAATACAAGAATAGCAGTATTCGGAAATGCAACATTAAAGGCAGCAGAAGAAAAAGGTTTATACGTGAATATCAAAGCACCAACGCCTGAAGCACCTTCTATGAATAAAGCATTGGAAAATTATATCGTAAAAGCCAATGGACCCAAGTAATCATTGGATTAGTACATCATTGATCACATTTTACTTATAGATCAATGGATATCTTAGTCATTCATGCTTTAGAAAAAAGATTGTCACAAGACCTTCCTGGATTTGAAGCACAAAATAAAATGGCTCCAAAAGGAAGCGAAAGATACAGAAATGTAGCCACAGACCATAAAGTAGCGTGCGTATTAGCTTTACTATTTCCCAAAAACGATCAGTGGCATCTAAGTTTAATAGAACGTACAAGTCTACACCCGGATGATAAACATGCAGGACAGATTAGTTTTCCAGGCGGTAAGCTAGACGAAAACGATGCTTCTTATGAAGACTGCGCACTCCGCGAAACGTACGAAGAGATAGGTATAGCTCCTGACACCATTGGTATTTTGGGAGAACTCACACCTTTGTATGTGTATGTTAGTAATTTTTTAGTTCACCCATTTGTTGGCTTTACCACAGAATCTCCTAAGTTTATTATCCAAGAAACGGAAGTAAAAAATATTATTGAAGTACCACTCGATCATTTTACAAAACCTAAACACAAACAGGTTGCAGACATAAAAGTCAGAGATATGATACTCCCGGATACCCCATATTATGACGTTTATGGACAAAAGCTTTGGGGCGCTACCGCAATGATGATGAGTGAGCTAGAGCATGTGTGGAATGAAGTATAGTCGATGGAATCGATGCTCACATGTTTAGTACAAACACAATTTTAATGTACTAAGTCCAGAATAATTGCATCAAAAACGATCATTTTTGGCTATAAACAAACAATCTATATTTTTTACTATCTTTGCCCTCCGAATAATTCGGGTATTATGAGACAATTTAAGAGATATCTAGTCACTTCAGCACTACCTTACGCAAATGGGCCATTACATATCGGTCATCTTGCAGGTGCTTATCTGTCGGCAGATGTGTATGTAAGGTTTCAAAGATTGATGGGTAAAGACATCATTTTTATGTGTGGCTCTGACGAACACGGGGCAGCCATTACCATAAAAGCACTTAAAGAAGGACTCCAGCCACAACAGGTGGTGGATAGATACCACGATTTATTCAAAGATACATTCGACCGCATCGGTGTGTCTTTTGATATGTACCACCGTACTTCAGCACCTATTCATCATGAAACGTCTCAAGAATTTTTCACTAAGCTGTACCGCAAAGGTGAGTTTGAAGAAAAAGAATCCGAACAATATTATGACGAAGAAGCAGCCCAGTTCCTAGCAGATAGATACATCACAGGGACTTGTCCAAAGTGTAGTAATCCCGATGCCTATGGTGACCAATGTGAAAAATGTGGCTCTACACTCAACCCAACAGACCTGATCGATCCTGTATCGACTTTGACGGGCAAAAAACCTGTACTTCGCAAGACCGTTCATTGGTATCTACCTCTTGATAAATATGAGACTTGGCTTCGTGAATGGATAGAAACTGGTAATCTAGATGGCGTATCACTCCACGATCCTGATGAATGGAAAAATCATGTTCTTGGTCAATGTAGGTCGTGGCTTGATGGTGGATTGCAGCCTCGTGCCATGACGAGAGACCTAGATTGGGGCGTAGATGTACCACATAATATAAAAGGACATGAAGGCAAAAAGCTGTATGTATGGATGGATGCACCAATTGGATATATCTCTGCGACTAAACAGTGGGCCATAGACAACAAAAAGAATTGGAAAAAATATTGGCAAGATGATGAGACAGCTTTAGTGCATTTTATTGGTAAAGATAATATCGTCTTTCACTGTCTTATTTTTCCAGCGATACTCAAGGCGCATGGCGATTATAACCTTCCGGTCAATGTACCTGCCAACCAATTTATGAATCTCGAAAGCAAAAAGATATCTACATCACGCAATTGGGCAGTTTGGGTACATGAATATTTGGATGATATTCCGAATAAACAGGATGAATTGAGATACACCATGATCAAAAACATGCCCGAACAAAAAGATAGTGAGTTCACTTGGAAAGGTTATCAAGACGCTGTCAATAACGAACTTGTCAATAATTTGGCCAATTTTGTAAATAGGGTAGTAGTTCTTACACACAAATATTATGATGGAAAAGTACCTGCTTTTGATGAGTCTCAAGACATTATAGGACCTGAAGATCAGTATGATGCGTCGTACCACGATTCAGAACTATTAAGACTTTTTGATGATATCCAAGCGATGAATGATCACATTAGATCTTATGATTTCAGATCAGCATTGCGTGTTTTGATGGAGATATCTACCAAAGGAAATCAGATATTACAGTTCAATCAACCATGGAAAACGATCAAAGATGATCCTGAAAGTGTGAAGGTTGTCATGAATCTATGTCTTCAATATGTAGCTGCACTTGGAGTGATCTGTAGGCCGTTTATGCCATTTACATCAGATAAAATCAGATTGTTGCTCAACCAAAAACCAATAGTGGAGAAAGGTGAGCTCGTGAAGTTATTGGACGATCTAAGTGAAAATATAGGACCACTCAAAAAGAATCATAAAATCAACGAACCAGTACATTTGTTTACACGAATAGATGATGAAGTGATCAATGCACAAATAGAAAAACTCCAAGCAACAGCTAAGCTTGAAGAAGTGCAAAGTGAAAATAATCAAAAAGAACAGCCAGAAGCGACACCATTAAAACCTGAGATCACTTACGAAGATTTTGTCAAGATGGATATAAGGACGGCTACCATCGTGGCAGCAGAAAAGATAGAAAAAGCAGATAAGTTACTCAAATTGACCCTTGATTTGGGTTTTGAAACACGTACTGTAGTGTCTGGAATAGCTGAACATTTCACGCCAGAAGCTGTTATTGGTACTAAAGTCAGTCTTCTTGCTAATCTTGCGCCAAGGAAAATGCGTGGTGTCGAATCGCAAGGAATGATACTCATGGCGGAGAATTCTGAGGGTAAACTCAGTTTTGTAAGTCCAGCAGATTCTTGGGAAAATGGTCAATCTATCAAATAATGTCACCATCAGAAAAAATATTAAAAAAACATAATCTCCGCATCACCCAATTTAGGATGGATGTGATCAATGTTTTTAATAAGGCGGGACATGCACTTTCTAGCAGTGATATTGAGACCAAACTCAAAGACGCAGATAGAATTACACTGTATCGCACGCTCAAAAGTTTTGAAGAAAAAGGCATCATCCATAAAGCAGTCGACGGTACTATAACACAAAAATATGCTATTTGTGAAGCCAACTGCGATGAACATCATCATCATGATCAACACGTACACTTCCATTGTGAACGTTGTGAAAATACATTTTGTATGGACAATGTTTTTGTGCCTACCATCCATTTGCCCCAAGGATTTAATGTATCTAGCACCAATATGGTCGTGAATGGTACCTGCGAGAGATGTAGTTAAATAGGATATATTTTTGTTTAATTTATGAATTTAGAATAATATTTTAAATCAAAAGAACCTGTTATAGGTGCTAATTTCTCTACAATCTCTGATGTTAAGGATGGCGAAAGACTACTTGGTTTGTCTACAGTTATTTTTGTAAACTACAGTATCAATTAAAAATTAGGTTTAAATATAAAAGCATTATTTTCACAAATGGGAATTGCATCTTCTGTTTCTGACAACAAGATTAGAGTAAATTATGTGCAAATACATCTTAAAGTACTTACTTTTTTAGAAAAACAGGAGATAAGTTCAGGCCCCAAGCTTTTATAGGACCTTATGTCGGGATTCTTTTAGGAGCTAAAATCGGTGATATCGATATCAAAGAGTCGTTTAAATCTTTAGACTTTGGCGGTCAAGCGGGATTAGGCTTTAACTATAGTCTAAAAGAAAGAACTTGGTTGAATGTTGACTTTGGGTATGCAGCGGGATTTACGACAGTAGTAGATGCAGACAAAGCAGTAGGTAATAATAATGCATTATTTTTTAATGTTGGTCTAAGTTTCCCTATTGGTGGAAACTAATTTTTACTAAAAAGTAAGAAGTGATACTAGAAAACAAGATTATACAAGCCTGCTTATTAATTTAACTGGGCTTTTTTTATTTAAATATCTCATCTCTTATGTTCTTAATATTGGTTTGTAAAATTATGACCTAACTACCCATATATTTTTTAATTAGGTGTTTGTAGATGGTAAATGGAGAGATAGATTTTTTCAAATAAGTTTTTAACTTTGTGGATATTTAATACAAAATGTG
>DAOLFJ010000536.1:0-1992 GCA_035326365.1 Saprospiraceae bacterium
AATCATGAAAAACGATTATAAAAATTAGAAATAGAATCTTAGTATAAACGAAGTGTTGGGTGGAAAGCCTAAGAGTATGGGCAAAAAAACTAACTTTGTATAACTTAATTTCTAACCTATCGCGCTTATCATTGGAGTGTCCCTAATACTTTTTACTCAATCAGATATCAGATTATAAGTTGCCAAAACTGAATAAATTTGTTGATTTTGGCGAGATATAAATATTTATAAGTTGCCAGAATATATTAAAATGTAGTATCTTTGTTCAATATTATCTTAGTAAATAGGACAAAAATGCAATTAATAGGTCGGAAAGAAGAACAAGAAACGCTTAAGCACCTTATGCAATCATCAGAGTCAAGACTTGCTGTAGTTTATGGCAGAAGAAGGATTGGCAAAACATTTTTAGTCAGAAGCTTCTTTAAACAGACTTTTGATTTTGAGATTACGGGCTTGCATAATGGCAATTTTAGCGACCAACTGAGTCACTTTACAAATACGATTGCAACGTATGATTATAAAGAAGCTATGGTAGCCAATCCGACTTCGTGGATGGATGCATTTAAACTTTTGACATTTTATTTGGATAAGCTGAAAGGCAAAAAGAAAAAAGTACTTTTTTTTGATGAACTACCATGGTTCGATACACCAAAATCAAAATTCTTGATGGCGTTTGAACATTTTTGGAATGCGTACTGTAGTAAAAGGAAAGACATTCTTGTCATAGTATGTGGATCGTCCGCTTCTTGGATTTTAAAAAAAATACTCCAAAACAAAGGAGGTTTGCACAATAGAGTTTCTGAAAAGATACTCCTACAGCCATTTTCACTAAAAGAAACCGAACATTTTCTACATGAAAAAGGTGTGAAATGGACAGAATACGATATCGCCCAAATATATATGACATTGGGAGGAATTCCTTATTACCTAGATGCCGTTCGAAAAGGCGAAAGCGTAGCCCAAAGTATAGATAGACTCTGTTTTAACAAGACGGGATTGTTGTACCAAGAGTACGATGAATTGTACAGTGCACTCTTTGGCAACAGTGAGAAACATCGACACATCATCGAAATCTTATCTAATTCCAAATGGGGTATGACTCGAGAACAATTGATCGAAAAATCAGGATTTACCTCAGGTGGCGGTCTGACCACTGTCTTGGGTGAATTGCTAAATTCTGGTTTCATCACTATGATGTATCCATATGGTGCCAAACACAATAAAGGTGTATTGAGAGTTGATGACTTCTTTACATTGTTTTACCTGAAATTTATGCGCCGATCATCGGGCAGGCAACAAGAGAGTTGGACCAAATTGGTCAAAAATCAGTCTTGGGTGAGTTGGTCAGGACTTGCCTTTGAGCGTTTGTGTTTTACACATACAAATCAGATCAAAAAAGCATTGGGCCTTACCGTAATAGAATCTCACGTATCCAACATGAATATCGTTAATCATGACGACCAAGGCGCTCAAATAGACATGCTAATTGACCGCGCAGACAAAGTCGTAAACCTTTGTGAAATTAAGTTTTCAAAAGGCGAATATGTGATAGATAAAGCAGAAGCACAAGTCTTAAGAAACAAGATACTAGCCTTCGAAAAGTATGCTTCCCGAAAGAATGTACACCTAACGATGATCACTACATTCGGCACAAAAGATAATGAGTACAATAAAGAGCTTGTACAGAATCAAGTCACACTAAATCAATTATTTAGCTAATCAAATATCAGATTATAAGTTGCCAAAACTGAATATATTTGTTAATTTTGGCGAAATATAAATATTTATAAGTTGCCAGAATTGGATGTTTTGTGTTATTTTGGCGGAGGATGATGATCAGAAATTATCGAGTCTTCCGATTCCTTTGAAAATAAATGCAGTGGATTATGCTATAGATAAAGAAGCCACACAAATCCTCAAAAGCAATAAAAATTTCAGAATCATGAAAAACGATTATAAAAATTAGAAATAGAATCTTAGTATAAACGAAGT
>DAOLFJ010000537.1:0-1983 GCA_035326365.1 Saprospiraceae bacterium
GGTTTAGCTATTTTTTGATGTTTTGGCGTTAAGAAAATGAAACAGACTTGACTTTTTGTTTCTTTTGTGTTAAGACAAAAGAAAAAGAAGTTAAAATCAATTTACACTATTAAACTCATTTACAAGCGTCAAAATGAAGAACAAAATTTGCAGTTAATCTTTTAAGTATTTAGTCCGAAACTTTAGATATATAAGTATAAATACGCATCTACCGCCTCTGTATAAATACGCTTTCGCAGCAATTTTCCACTGCTTACTTTTGTCCAATCAATTAACCAACAAAAAAGTAAGGCATTATGAGGTACGTATTAATCACTTCGTTTTTTATCATTACATTTGTTTCCATCCATTCCTGCAAGCAATCGATGAAACTAGAAACCACTACAGCTAGCGAAACACCTATTGTATTTACACCTGATATTCCTGTGGATGTAGATCCCGCAGAACAGGAAAAACTCAAGGGGCTGAATGATAACTATTTTGCACTCAATCAAGCATTTAATATGTTTAGTTGGCAAGCATTTGTGGCTATATTTTGGCCAAGAGATGAACAGGGTCAACCCATGCCAAACTTTACAGATGATGGAAAACCCACCTGGTTAGGATGGAAAGAAGCATTCGAAGTGTACAAGCCTGATGGAGGTACGCCTGCACCTTGGGGCAGTCCTAGAGTAGAAAGTAATCCTATACTTAAAGCCAACAATATCAATCCTGAAGCACATGTCCGAGTGTTTTTATCGACATCTACGCCTGCACACAAAGGACTTACTAAAAACGTTGCCAATGAAGTAGACCAAGCTTTTGCGGGCAAATTATTTGACCAACAAGGTAATACAGTTTACTATGAAGTTTTAATGAATAAAGAAGAATTTGACTATCTAGTGGCTAACCAATTGTATAACATAAATGGCCAAATAGACTTTAGCAAAAAAAATCAAATCGCAAACTTCCCAAAAGGTGATTTTGTTTCAAAACAAGTTGGTGCCGTAGAAATTAAGTTTGCATGGAAAATAATGACCGATGCCGACATCAAAGAAAGGTATTACATCAATGAAGGATTTGTCATAGATGAGACTACGCAGAAACCTGTCAAAAAAGAACTTGGTATGATAGGGTTTCACATTAGCCAAAAAACACCAACAGGCAAACAATGGGTTTGGTCTACATTCGAACATATAGATAACCTAGACCAAAACACCATGGATCAAGATGGTCGAAAAAAACCAATTCACCCAAGTCTTACGGATCCTAATTGCGAAATTTGTCCTGTTAATATCGATGTATCTAATGGAAGTGATACCTTTACTTACATAGCTAAAAGCAATACCAATCCGCACAGTAGTTATTGGAAAGTGACGAATGATCCACATAAATATTATGCAAACAGTGATGTCATGAAGACCCAAGCAAAAAGGATGATAGACATTCCTATCAGGGTACAACAGCTCAATAAAGCACTTCAAGCCTACTTTAAATCCCAAAACAGTGTCTGGCAATATTACCAGCTTATTGACACCCAATACCCTACAGATCAAAATGTTGCGCCAGGAGACAGCACGGTAGCAAATTACTCTTTACCGACTTCCATTACCAATAAACCTGGTGGAAACCCAAATCTAACTTACCTGACCAATATAAGTATGGAGACGTTTTTCCAAGGTGGCAATCAATCTGCATCAGCCTTTATGGAGAATAATCCTGCGAGCGATATCACTGTTTTCGGTACAGAAAGTTGTATGGGTTGTCACTCAAGTGCAGGTATCTACACTGGATTTAATTCATCTGGTTTTACCCAAGGATTGCAGCTTTCGGGAGATTTCAGTTGGTTGCTCTCAACCAAGGCGCAGTGGAATAAAAACATAGCACCTTATCCTGCTTTCAAATCAAAATAGTTTTTAACAATAAGCACAGGAAAAGAAGCGACTAATAGTATGTTTAAATTTTTATTGCCTTATAATCAATATCTTATAAACCTGACTTCAA
>DAOLFJ010000175.1:0-9625 GCA_035326365.1 Saprospiraceae bacterium
GGTGGTGATATCATCGAGGCCCATCATGTAGCTTGTTTATTATCTTTTGGAGCGGATGCAGTTTATCCTTCCTTGACCATCAAAACCATTCAAAATATAGCTGTTGAAAAAGCACAAGAACCTAAGACAGCTATCAAGAATTATCTGAAAGCGATTGACACCGGTTTGTTAAAAATCATGTCCAAACTTGGCATTTCTACGATCAATTCTTATAAAGCCGCACAGACATTCGAAGCGCTAGGCATTCACAAAGAAGTGATGGATATTTGTTTTAAAGGTGCCGTGAGTAGGATAGGTGGTATGACCTTTGAGATGCTTGCAAAGGAACAATTGCACAAACATTTTTTGGCTTTCAGTTTGGGAAAAGATTCCTTGACCGAATCCGGAAAATATCAGTGGAAACAGCGTGGTGAGTACCATCTTTTTAATCCAACATCTGTCCATCTATTGCAACACGCAACCAAAACAAATAATTATACCACCTTTAGAAAATATACTGCCGAAGTCAATGACCAATCCGCTCGTGCATGTACACTCAGGAGTTTGTTTGGTTTTAAAATAGCTAATTCCATACCTTTAGATAAAGTAGAACCCATAGAAAATATCATGCGTCGATTTGCGACAGGTGCAATGTCTTTTGGGTCCATCTCCGAAGAAGCACACACTACACTTGCTATCGCTATGAATAGAGTCGGTGGCAAAAGCAATAGTGGCGAAGGTGGCGAAGATGCAAGCAGATACAAAAAACTGCCCAATGGTGACTCCACTCGCTCAGCTATCAAACAAGTAGCTTCGGGAAGATTTGGTGTCACGATCGAGTACCTGGATAATGCTGACGAGATACAGATAAAAATGGCCCAAGGTGCCAAACCTGGCGAAGGTGGTCAACTACCTGGACACAAAGTGGATGCAAATATTGCACGCATTCGCCACTCCATAGAAGGTGTAGGGCTGATATCTCCGCCACCTCATCACGATATTTATTCGATAGAAGATCTGGCTCAATTGATATTTGATCTCAAAAACGCTAATCCCAAAGCACGTATCAGTGTCAAATTAGTAGCAAAAGCCGGTGTGGGTATCATCGCTTCTGGAGTAGCCAAAGCTCATGCAGACCATATACTTATATCTGGATTTGATGGTGGTACGGGCGCATCTCCTTTGAGTTCGATCATGCATGCAGGTATCCCATGGGAACTAGGTCTGGCAGAAACCCATCAAACGTTGGTCAAAAACAAACTCCGTGATCGCGTCACCTTACAGACAGATGGTCAGATCAGAACTGCAAAGGATATGGCTGTAGCTACAATGTTGGGTGCAGAAGAATGGGGTATTGCCACGGCAGCATTGGTCGTGAGCGGATGTATTCTGATGCGTAAATGTCATCTCAATACTTGTCCTGTAGGCATCGCTACTCAAGACGAGTCACTAAGAGAAAAGTATGACGGAAAGGTCGAATATTTGGTCAATTACTTCACTTTTTTAGCGATGGAAATGCGTGAAATCATGGCCAAACTTGGCTTTCGCACTGTAAATGAGATGGTAGGTAGATCTGATATGTTGAGCTATGATTTATCTGACAAATATTGGAAATATAGACAGTTGGACTTATCGCCTATCCTTTTTAGACCACAGACAGATGAAAATCATAAACCATTTAAATCTATCCCACAGGATCATGGTATCGATCAAGTATTGGACAGAAAACTGATCCAATATTCGGGGTTAGCTATCGAAGATAAAGTGAGAATCAGCAGTGTATTCCCTATTACGAGTACCGACAGAGCAGTAGGAACGATGTTGTCAGGAAGTATTGCTAATAAATATGGCGCAGACGGGTTGCCAGAAGGTTCGTTGGATTATAGATTTAAGGGTTCAGCTGGTCAGAGTTTTGGCGCATTTGGTATTAAGGGTCTCCATTTTATTTTAGAAGGTGAAGCCAATGATTACTTTGGTAAAGGTTTGAGTGGTGCCACGCTGATCATCACACCGGACAGAGCTTTTGGCGGTGAGCCATCAGAAAATATCATCGTAGGAAATGTGGCATTATTTGGAGCAACATCAGGACAGGTTTTTATCAAGGGTAGGGCAGGGCAGCGATTTGCAGTAAGGAATTCTGGTGCATCTGCCGTGGTGGAAGGTGTAGGAGATAATGCTTGCGAATATATGACAGGCGGTACGGTGACCATCCTAGGATCCGTAGGTAGAAATTTTGCAGCAGGAATGAGTGGCGGCATAGCGTATGTCTATGATCAAAAAGTCGAGCTGAACCAAGTACTTAATCGAGAGATGGTCGTTCTTGATGCTATGTCAGAAGCGGATGATGCCATGGTTAAAGAGCAATTGCGTGATCATTTCAGATATACAGGATCTATGTCAGCTTTGGAGATACTTAATGATTGGGAAGTTAGTAAAAGAAAATTCAGTAAAGTTATGCCTATAGAATACAAAGCCATCTTAGAAAGAAAAAGTGTAGTCAAAGTGTATAATAAAGTTAATCAGAATTAAAACAATTCAATTATTCACTCACTGAATCATTCACGCATTCATTCATTAACCCATTCACTCATTAATATGTCCGATCCAAAAGGTTTTCAGAAATACCAAAGAGCAGTACCTTCTACTCGAAGTGTAGCGGAGCGCATCCAAGATTACAAAGAAATCTATCAACCAACAACGCCTGAGATGATCAAAAATCAGTCGGCAAGATGTATGGATTGTGGTGTTCCTTTTTGTCATAGTGGTTGTCCGCTAGGCAATTTGATACCAGATTTTAATGATGCTGTGTATCGGGAACATTGGAAAGAAGCTTATGAGATATTATCTGAAACCAATAATTTTCCAGAATTTACAGGTCGAATTTGTCCTGCGCCATGTGAAGCATCATGTGTATTGGGAATCAATAATCTACCTGTCACGATAGAGCATATAGAAAAACAAATCATAGAGCATGCATTTGCTCAAGGCTGGGTAATAGCCAATAATTACAGGGTAGAATCAGGCAAGCATATTGCCGTCATCGGATCGGGACCTGCTGGACTGGCAGCTGCAGCGCAACTCCATAAAGCAGGTCACCGCATCACGGTGTATGAACGAAATGAAAAACCAGGTGGATTGCTGAGATACGGAATCCCAGATTTTAAACTTGAGAAGTGGGTAGTAGATCGCCGCATAAAAGTCATGGAAGCATCAGAAATTACTTTTATCTGCAATGCCAATGTAGGACAGAACATAGATATCAAGGAGATAGAAGCAACACATGATGCCATCGTATTGTGTGGTGGAAGCACCATACCAAGAGATCTAGATATCGAAGGTAGAGATGCCTATGGAGTACACTTTGCTATGGATTTTCTAGAAAAGTCCAATAAAAATGTCGATGCAGGTATGCAAACAAAGCCTGATATTTTTGTGCATGGCAAACATGTCATCGTCATCGGTGGTGGAGATACAGGTGCAGACTGTGTAGGTACTTCCAATCGTCAAGGTGCTGCTTCCGTCACCCAAATAGAACTCTTAGCAAAACCAGGCACCACGCGAACAGACAAAGATCCATGGCCGCTCTGGCCGATGACCTTACGTACTTCAAGTTCGCATGAAGAAGGCTGTCAGCGAGAATGGTCCATCCAAACCAAACGATTCATCAAAAACGAAACTGGCAAACTCACAGGTTTAGAAATCGTAGAAATAGCATGGGCTTTTGATACACAAGAACAACGATACGACTTCAAAGAGTTGGCAGGTAGCCAAAGGATAATACCATGTGATATTGTATTTATAGCCGCAGGATTTCTACATCCACAAAAAGAAGGCATTATCGATCAGCTAGGTATCGAGCTAGATCATCGTGGCAATGTAGCTACCCAAAATTACCAAACTAATCTTCCCCATGTCTTTGCCGCCGGAGATATGCGTAAAGGTCAGTCTCTAGTCGTGTGGGCTATATCTGAAGGTAGAGAGGCTGCTCGCGCTGTAGATAAATATCTGATGGGTGTCACGAGATTAGAAGGAAAGGAGGTTAGTGATTTGGTGATGTAGGGATGGACATTTTTTAAAGTTTTGAGTCCGTTTTTTTTTGAAATAGTAGTGTATCACCTTAAATCAAAAGCAGTATCACCTTTTTTAGGCTGTCTTCAAATGCTTCAATATAAATTCTATCGTTCTCTGTCTCAAAAGGTATCTACATACTTTTCAAAATTTCTTTTAAAGCTTGACATGGTTTTGGCATAAAATCCTATAAATTATTTAGAATAATCCATTAATATAAGTTCAAACTCATCAGTAAGAATCTTGTATGTTTCACGAGGAATGTAAAATAACCTTTTTGTTTTGTAATCTGAAAAATCTTCAATGGACTGATAGACTCTTTTTGATTTATAGAGATTATTTTCTTTTAACAGTTCTATTGCCTTTTTTAAAAAATCATCTTCTAGGTCAAATAAACTAGAGTTTAAAGTGTAGTTATTGCCCAAATATTTGAATGTCATCTCAGCATCTAACTTATCAATTTTAAGATCTAAATCTTTGGGTTGAAAATCATTTCCAAATAGCTTTAGTAAATTAGGAAAAATGGATTCATAACTTTTACCAGTCCTATGATAAGTAGTTCCGTCAGAAACACTAGTAGAAACAACGACACCAAATTTTGGCACACTTTGGATAAGTGAACCTAAATTGTCATATAGTTGAATCTTTACATTTGCAAACCATTTGTTTATATCAAAAAGTGAATCAATACCGAAAGTACTTCTATTTTCATTTATAAGTTGAAACAATTTTTCTTTTTTGTACAATGGAATGTATGTGATACCAGGATTGCTTGCGTAAAATGCTCTAATAGATGTTAATCTATCTCTCTCTTCATGGTAATTTATTTTTGTGAAAGGAATATCTTTCCCAAACGATTCACTAGAAGTATTTTTGTCTATACATAAAAATAAATCTCCACCAAAAAGATTAATTTCTTTATACTTTTCTTCATATTGATTATGAGATAGTACGGAGTTTGCATTTATAAAATCAAAAACTAGCTCCAAGTCAAAGTCAGCACCTATTTGTCTGAACATATTAAGCATTCCATATTTGCTGTAGCTTTCAAAATCATACTTTGTTTTATTTGATTTGATTCTATTTCCTTCATCATCATATTTTGCATCTATGATCGAATACTCTGTTTCTACTTTATATGATATAGTTAAGTTGTCTTTAGTAATTTCTATTTCCTTATTATCATTAATTGATATTGTTAAGTTGGGTAATATAGTATTTAAAATAGTTTTGATTTCATTTAAAAAATCATTTTCATAAGAAATAGTTTTATTGAATTTTAAATCATAAATTCCTTCATAAGAAGATAGAAAAGTTTTCCAATCAATGATGCCGTTAATAAAGTCTTTTGCTTCTGGATGATTTTCATTTTTTGATTTAAAATTATTTTTGGCAAGGTTTGCTATTAGTATCTCTCTGGATTTTTTAGTTTCTAGCATCTTTTTTTTCAATAAAAAATTAACTAAATTTCTATATATAGATCCATCTAATTCCGTATCAAGTTTAATTAATTGTTTTTTGAATAGTGTCAATTCATTTTTTGTAAGCAAGTCATATTTCAAGAAAAGGTGATCTAATTCTTGTTTGGTTAGCGCACTGTAATCTGCATTATTAGGTTTTAAATAACTTAAAAGAGTAGGTTTGTCATAAGATGGTTTTAACGATAGATCACTATCATCACACCACGAAATCGCCTCACCTTCACACATTTTTAAATACAAATCATTGAAGTCACCGTCACCCAAAGGTATTTCTTCTTCTTGGGTTTGACTAGGGAATTCTGAACCCATCATCAATTTCATCAATTTCATTTCTCCAAGCCAATCCAGTTCACTGATGCCTTCTGTAGAGATAGAAAATATTGAAGAATCAACTGGCTCAGTTGTGAAGTTAACTGAAGATACCACCATTTTATAAAATACTAAATCCATTTCTACATCCAATATCGTTCCTATGTTTTCTAAACCTGGGATAGGTATTGGATTATTCATTATTGCACTAGATGTTTTGATGTCATGTGTACTAGTTGTTTTTATCCTTATATTTTTTTCTGGAATAGAAATTTCGTTGACAACACAATTAAATGGTCCTAGTTGTTTGTTTCCAATAAATTTTACAGGAGGTACTTCATCACTTCTTAAAGGTTCCATGGTATCGTCTGCTTTCAAGTCTTCCAAATATTGTTTTTTATACATCGTTACCCCATCTAACGTGAAGAATGAGTGAAAATGATTTTCACCATTTATAGTAACCGATCGAATTTGATTTAAAGAATCATAAGTAACAATACTTACAAGCACGTTCTCTTTTAGGTATATTTTTGTCTTGGATCGCATCATAGAACTCATTGCTGATAGCATTTCAATTTCACTGGAGTCTCCGCTTATATTTTCTATGGTATTAGTAATATCCCAGGATATTATTTCTGAATTTTGAGCAACAGCTTTGAAAGTGACGAAAATTAGAAAAATGAATAAAAACCTCATAGTGATAAAAATTTTTGTCAAAGTTAAAAAATATAAATCACTCCACCCAAACTTCATCCACAAAATACCAAGCCAATAGGTCACGGCCATCATGCCAGTCAGGAATGGATGATACTGGCTCGATGACCAATTTTAGTTTATTATACTTTGTTTTAGGGAATGTAAACGTGGTTATGTCATGATTTGAAGTTTGCTTTTGCGTACTATCATCAAAGTTTTTTTGGACCAGCAGTGTATTATTTTCATCAAAGACTGAAATTTTGGAAGGGCCAAATATCCATGCTTCCTGATGGGTCAAATGAGAAATGTGAACGTTGGAGATATCCTGAGCAGCATCAGGCTGAATCATAATTTCTATAGGACCTTTGTCATACCCTAAATAGTTTCTGGCATAAGACATATCGCCAAAATGACCATCAAATAGTGTTTTAGAACCTTCAGCAGCATATTTAGGATTCGGTTCAGAAACCATATAATTCAAAATCTTTTTTCCAATTGCCACAAAGGTCGATGTAACCGTTTCTGAAGGATCAAAATCTGGGTGAAACGCTTTGGCTTTTATAGTGCTTGGTTTATTAATTTTGATTGGTTTTTTGTATCGTTTTGACTTTAATGTGGGCTCACTGCCATCTAAAGTGTAACGGATAGTTGCGCCTTCCATTCGGAAATCAAGCACCAGGTTTTGTGGATGAGCCTTGCTGACCATGGCCATTTGCACATTGGCCTTGGGTGGACTCAATTGGATTTTTTGTGCAAAACTAACATGGGATAGTCCACAAAAAAGTATCCATATCAACCATCTAAACATAGGGCGTAAATTTATGGGGTAACACCTTTCCACTATTCCATTGGCACACATATAGACTGCCGTCATCATCTACGAGTACATCGTGTGGATGTTTAAAGAGTTGGACGGTCTGATAGCTTTCTTTGCAGACATCTCCATCATATGCAGGCGTAGAGCCACCAAGTGCAGAAATCAGTTTATTGTTTTTATCCAAAATGATCACAAAACCCGTCTCTGCATTGCTTGTGCTCCGAGAAGTCAAGACTGCCGCATACAAGTAGTCACCTTGTATGACCGGCCGACAAACATTGGCACCAGGCAACGAAATAGTTTCCAAATAAGTGCCATCCAAGCTATATCTTTTGAAGCAACAACGGTTTCTATCGGTGACGATCAAAGTTGGCGTTTCATTTCGGGTATCTATACAAATTCCATGTGCATTGTCGAGATGTTTTGGTTCCGGACCTCGGCCACCAAAGACATTTTTTAGTTTTCCATCCGCTCCAAAATGTATGATATACTGAGCTCCATATCCATCTGCGACATAGATATCTCCTTCCGCAGTCACCGCTGTTTCCGTAGGGACAAATTCTGTTTCATTTTGATATTTTTCAGATTCTCGAGGATAATTCCAGGTTTGGATTACCTTACCATCCAAAGTTGTTTTGAAAAATTGATGTCTATCTGTATCCGTGACCAATAGAAACTCATCTCCTATGACACCACCGATAGTAAGTCCATGTCCACCTGGGAATTCATTGCCATACGCGGCTAAGATTTTCCCGCTTTTAGACATTCTGATGAAGTTGTTTCGGGTGTCATTGGTGAGCAGGATGATTTCTTTTTCTGATGTAAATACCATTTCATGGCAATCTTTGACACCAGGTAAAGTAGTATTTCCGACCAGCCAATCTTTATCCCAAGTATATTTTTTGTTATTATGGCCAAAGACAGGTTTTGATGTATCCAATGGTATAGATAACCATGGTAAAGTGGCCAGTATGGTGGTGGATTGGGTTAGGAAGGTTCTTCGGTGCATATGGTTATATCACTTATCATAAAAAAAGATCTCATCTATAAACAGCCACCCTCTTTCTCCTTTTCCGGGATGCCAATCGGGGATTCGGGGCAGATTTTGGGCTTCTATTTTGTAGTATTTGAAAGGCTGACTCTTTAATGAAATATGGATCACGTCTGACTTGACTTGATCTTTGTTGTTTTTTTGGTACGGAGTGATCTTTTGAGTGGACAATAATTGATACTGCTTTTTATCATGGCTTCCTGATACACTTACTGCTGTAGGCGGGAATACATACTGCGGCACTTGAAGTCCATAACAAAATGATATTTTAGTCAATGCTATGGGCTTATTGTACTCAAAAATAGCGGAGAAAGGATTTTCTCTGAACGCTATCCAGTTTGGATCGGGTAGATTGTTGATGGGTGCTCTTTTACCATTGATCAAAGTAAGTGCGCCTTCACCTTTGTATTGGACATTGGGCTGAGTGAGTAGGATACAGTTGTCTGGTGTTGCTCCATTTTCAAAAAGGGAAAACTTGACTACATCGCTCGTAAACCAACCATCCTTGACTGCCACTGCTTTGACGTCTGTTGATCCCGAAATGGTAAATGGCTTGGTGTACACTATACCATGAACAGAGTCAGGTTCCGTTCCATCTGTCGTGTATTTTATTTGGGCACCATTGATGTAATGTTTTAATATGATCTCTTCACCTGGTTTCATAATAAAGCTTTCATTGACCATCAAAGGAGCAGAAAGTTTGATCTTTAAGTCTTCCATTGATAATCTATTGAAGGTGATCTTTGGGTATTTTTGCTGCCAATGCTTGACATTATTTTCAGGAATTTTGGTGTCATTAATAAATATCTGTTTTAATGAAGGCAATTGATTAAATATTGGCTCGATGGATTCAGTTATGCTAGTATTGGCTAAAGAAAGTTCTTCCAGTTTATTCAATTTACTGAGTTTTAGGATGCCCTGATCTGTGACTTTGGTACCGTTTAGGACCAATTTCTCTAAGGAACTAAATTGTGTCAGTATCTCTATATCACGATCAGAGACTGGCATATCAGCCAAGTGCAGATGAATGAGTTGTTCCTTTACTTGGAGCAATTGTTTTAAATGTTCGGGCTTATATTCGGATGCTAAAAATAGTGAAGCTTTCAGGGCAGGACTTCCACCAAACAAGGGTTTGACGGACATAAAATGCGAAGTGAGCGATGCCAACGTTTTGCTGTCAGCACTGCTGAAGGTATATTGTTTTTGTTTTTTAGTTCCAGCGCT
>DAOLFJ010000176.1:0-9602 GCA_035326365.1 Saprospiraceae bacterium
ACTGTCAGTGAATTTTGATTATAATATGTGAGAAAATCTACATCATCGTCATCTGTTGGATCGGCTACTGTAAACAATCTATCATACATCCTAACTTCACAAGGCTTTGATTCTGTGGCACTTACCCAATGTAAAGTGCCTTTTGGTTTGATGCCCGATACATCTTCACCACTACGACTATTACTATAATACGTGGCATAAATTGTGGTAACTTGTCCATTTTCATCCTTGTCTACACCAGTACAATGCAAAATATAAGCATGTTTTAGTCTGACATCTGATCCTGGTGTCATTCTGAAATACTTTGGTGGAGCATTTTCCATAAAATCTTCTCGTTCTATGTATATTTCTCTACCAAACGTGATTTCTCTATGACCTGCTGTGGCATCTTCAGGATTGTTTTCTGCTTGTAACTTTTCTGATTGACCTTCAGGATAATTGGTAATAACCACTTTCACTGGATCTAATACCACCATGGTCCGGAGAGCTGTTTTGTTCAACTCTTCCCTGACACAAGACTCTAGAAGTGATA
Organism: Saprospiraceae bacterium; assembly: GCA_035326365.1. Taxonomy (GTDB): domain Bacteria; phylum Bacteroidota; class Bacteroidia; order Chitinophagales; family Saprospiraceae; genus OLB9. Next base: position 533 of record DAOLFJ010000176.1, read on the forward strand.
TTTCTATGGTATTCTCACGTTTAGCTACACCTGCTTTATCACAAAAATTACGGATAGCCATCGGTGGGTATCCTTTACGTCGCATTCCTGATACTGTCGGCATTCTTGGGTCATCCCAACCCGTGACATATTTATCTTGTACGAGTTTGAGTAACTTTCTTTTGGAAGTAATCATGTACTCCACATTCATCCTTGCAAATTCGTATTGCTTAGATGGAAAAATCTCAAGTTTGTCAATAAACCATTCATACAATGGTCTATGGTGTATAAACTCTAGCGAACAAAGCGAATGTGTAATCTCTTCTATAGAGTCTGACTGTCCATGGGCAAAATCATACATTGGATATATACACCAAGTATCTCCCGTACGATGATGACTTTCTTTTTTAATTCTATAGATTATCGGGTCACGCATGAGCATGTTAGGAGAAGTCATATCTACATTTGCCCTAAGTACTTTTGAACCATCAGGATATACACCATTTTTCATATCTTCGAATAGTTGAAGATTTTCGGCAACACTTCTAGACTTGTAAACACTGTCTGTACCAGGTATGGAAAGAGTTCCTTTCATTGCTGCTATCTCTTCAGGTGTACTATCGTCTACATAAGCTAGGCCTTTTTCTATCAACTTAACTGCAAATCCGTATAATTTGCCAAAATAGTCTGATGCGTACAATGGTTCGCCTTGCCATTGATAACCTAGCCATTGTATGTCTTTTTTGATACTTTCTACATACTCTGTTTCTTCTGTCGTAGGGTTGGTATCATCAAATCTAAGATTGGTAGCACCATTATACTTCTGTGCAATACCGAAGCTTATGCTTATGGCCTTACAGTGTCCAATATGCAAATATCCATTGGGTTCAGGTGGGAATCTTGTAAGGATTCTACCATTATGTTTACCATTTTTGATATCTTCTTCTACTATCTGTTCGATGAAGTTGAGGGATTCTTTTTTATCTTCTGACATATATATTAAGGCTAAGATTTAGATTAAGGCTGAGATTAAGTTTAAGGCTAAGGTTTAGGCTGAGATTTAGATTAAGACTAAGGTTTAGAAATGATTACATTCGTTCAGGCATTTCGATTCCGATCATGTCAAATGCTTTTAGAAGCACATCTCCCACCAAAATACTCAATTGAATTCTAAATGATTTTGCTTCACTACTTTCGGCATTCAAAATTCTAACATCATGATAGAATCTATGAAAATCTTTGGCTAATGCATAAGAATAGTTGGCAATAGACGACGGATCGTATTGTTCTCCTGCTTCTTTGACGATGTCGGGGAAATTCATAATATGTTTGATCAATGTTTTTTCTTGTTCATTAATATCAGCATATGAATAGGCATCTGAAGATGTTTCATTGCCTGCTTTTCTGATGATAGATTGGATTCTGACATACGCATTTTGAATATACGGCCCTGTTTGTCCCTGCATATCTACAGATTCTTTAGGGTCAAAAATCATACGTTTTTTCGGTTGGACCTTGATTATAAAGTACTTGAGTGCTCCGAGACCAATTTTTCTAAGAGTATTGATTTGTTCAGGTTCAGGAAGTGTTACGATTTCTCCTCTTTCTGCCGACATTTCTGTTGCTTCTGCAATAACTTCTGCAATAAGATCATCAGCATCTACTACGGTGCCTTCACGTGATTTCATTTTGCCAGTCGGTAGATCTATCATACCATAAGACAAATGATATAAACCATCAGCAAAAGGCTCATTTAATCGTTTTAAAATCTCAAAAAGTACTTTAAAATGATAATCTTGTTCATCTGCTACCGTATAAACCATCTTGTCTATCCCGTAGTCTGCATATCTTTGTTGAGCCGTACCTATATCTTGTGTTATATAAACAGATGTACCATCGCTACGCATGACAATTTTGCGATCCATACCCACATCTTCAAGGTTGACCCACACACTACTATCAGGCTCCTGGTAAAAAACACCTTTTTTGATACCATCATCTACTGCTTTTTTCCCAAGTAGATAAGTATCCGACTCGTAATATAAGGAGTCAAATGTTACCCCAAGTTTTTCATAGGTAACATCAAATCCATCATAAACCCATTGATTCATTTTTTGCCAAAGCGCCACTGTTTCAGGATCTTTTGCTTCCCAATTGATTAGCATTTGTTTTGCTTCTGCACCTAAGGCACTATGATCGTTAAAATATTTATTTTTATATTCTTTAAAAAAAGTCGTTTGGTCTTGTCCTTCCTTTTTTAATGCATTGTATATCGCAATTCCTTCTGCTGAAGATTGGAATTCGTTATATTCTTTCATCAATTCTTGCTCAAACCGAACATAATATTCGCCAACGAAATGGTCACCCTTGACTTGGGTTGAAGAAGGTGTCGTATCATTTCCGAATTTTTGCCATGCAAGCATGCTTTTACAAATGGCTATACCTCTGTCGTTTATAACTTGAGTTTTTATAACTTCATAGCCATTTGCTTGAAGGATTTTACTACATGACCAACCAAGCAAAATATTACGAATATGTCCTAAATGCAGTGGTTTATTGGTATTGGGAGAAGCAAATTCTACCATAACCTTTTTGCCATTAGGTGCATAAATGCCGTAATTCGAAACTTTAGCAATGCTCTTAATGGTCTCTGTCCAAAACTGAAATGATAAAGTTAAATTTAGAAAACCTTTGATAGTGTTATGAGCGACAATGTTTTCATCATTTGTCACTAACCATTCACCTATCGTTTTGCCAATATCTTCAGGAGATTTGCCCAATGTTTTTACCAATGGGAAAATGACAAAAGTATAATCTCCATCAAACTCTTTTCTAGTCTCATTGATCAAAACATCATTTTCGCTCAATTCGATACCAAAAGCTGTTTGAACTGCCTTTATATAGCTGTGTTTGATTGCTATCAAATATAACATATTTTCCCTTCCTTTTTCGTTTGAAATGCAAAGGTACGAATTCTTAAAGAATTTTATTTTGTATTGCTTTAATTTGGGTGTGATTAATGTTAAAATATTTTGCAGTAGGCTACATTTACAGTTTGACCGATTTTAATGGGGCTATTTAATTTTCATATGCCATTTTTGAAAATATGTATCTAACAGACATAAAATATATTATACTTACACTTTACAATTAGGCAAAATTCTAATAAATTTATTATCTAAATTACTAACAATGAGACGATTTTATGCTTATTTTTGCGATGTTTTTTAATTCAATAGACATTTTGATCTTCATATAAATATAATGCCCATGAGGAATTTTATAAAATTTACATTTGCGTTCCTTTTTTTGACTTTGGTAATATCATCTTGTAAAAAGGATATCGATGTAGAAACTGCTTCTACTAACAAAAAGGTGGAAGACTATGATAATCACGTATTGCATGAGTGGAATGAGTTGTTTTTGCGTGTAGAAAGATATGCTGCGGGATATAGACCTTGTCCTACAGCAAATGCACTTGGATATATTGGTTTAGCAAATTATGAAGCGTGTGTTACTGGAATGCCTGAATATGCTTCCTTGAGAGGCTATTATAATAATATCAATATTCCTAACGCACTTGTAAATCAAGAATATCACTGGCCTACAGTAGTAAATTCGGTTAATAGATATTTATACAGTAGACTTTTCCCAGAAGTTAGACAAGAGTTCTACAATGAGATAAAAGTTTTGGCAGAAAAATTAGAAAACGAATTTCAGGCAGATGTGAAGCCTGATGTTTTTATAAGATCAAAAAATCACGGTGAAGCTGTAGCGGCTGCGGTTTGGGAATACATGAAGACAGATCCTGCTACTTTTGATAAATACAAAAATCCATTCGAAGATTATGACTGGGAAGCAAATTTCAAAAAAGATGGTGATTGGGTAGCAACATATCCTGGACCTGGTAAAGGGATGTTTCCATATTGGGGGAAAGCTCGTACACTTGCAATAAAAGAAGATTTAAAACTTTGTCGACCATATTCTACTTATACAGAATATAGCGAAGATCCTAAATCGGGATTTTATGCACAAGCAATAGAAGTTTACAGTAAGAATACACCAACATTAGATTATCAATCGGAGTGGGTTGGAGAATTCTGGAGTGATGACTTATTGGATTTGACTTTTAGTCCACCTGCTAGATGGATAGCAATAGCAAATCAAGTTTATAAATATGAAAATGCAAGTCTTCAAGATGCTGTCATAGCTAATGCCAAAGTAGGCATAGCCCTACATGATGCCGCAATAGGTTGTTGGAATTCAAAATACCATTACAATTTAGAAAGACCTGAATCTTATATAAAAAGAATTATAGACCCAACATGGGAACCTAATCTTGATAATCCATTGACTAGTGATGGTGGTATTTCACCGTCATTCCCTGCTTACCCTTCAGGACACTCTACCTTTGGGGCAGCTGCAGCTGAAGTGTTAGCAAGTGTATTCGGATATAGCTATGCGATGACGGATAACTGTCATAAGAATAGAACTGAATTCTCTGGATACCCAAGATCGTTCACAAGCTTCCATGAGATGGCCAATGAAAATGCTTGGTCTAGAGTACCACTCGGCGTACATTTCAGAATGGATGCTGAAGAAGGTATGAGATACGGAACTGAGATAGGAAGAGCAGTCAATAGACTTAACTGGAAAAAATAAAATATTTCTAAAATATATAAAAAGGGTCATTATTGGCCCTTTTTTATTTCATAAATTATCTAATTCATATGTTACCAAATATTAAATCAATTTTTATCATACTCTTTATTTTTACTTCTTTATTTGCTTGTAAAAACAAGGAAGAAGCACAACCGCAAAGTGATACCCAAGAAATAAAAGAGAATTATGGTACAGGTGAGACATCGAGAGTATTCACACGTGTCAATGGGAAAATAGAAGGTAAAATGACAGATTATTATCCTTCTGGTAAACTCATGGGAGAACGTTTTTTTGAAAATGATAAACAAATTGGTAAAACAACTTTGTTCTATGAAGATGGAAGTGTAAAAGAAGTCCAATATTATGAAAATGGACTCAAAAATGGTGGAGATACTGTCTTTTATGAAGATGGCAAACCAAAATTTGCAGTAACGTTAAAAGATGAGAAAAAGAACGGTTATCTAAGAAAGTGGGACGAAGATGGCTCTCTAATTTATGAAGCCAAATTTGAAATGGATACACTTGTAGAAGTTGGTGGCGAATCACTTAAGAAATGATGAAATTAATCCTTAAAATACATGCTGCAGTAGAAATCTTAGGTGGTTTCATATTATTGTTTAACCCCGAGTTTTTGCTCAGCAACCACAGTCCGAATTTACAAGCACTTGTTGTCGCTAAATTATATGGTATCGCCGCTTTTTTTATTGGTATCATTTCCTATTTAATTAGTAAGGAATTTGAATATAACCAAACGTTCAAAAAAATAATCCTTAGTGTCATTGGTTTTCATCTATGTCTAGCATTTTATATGTATGGCGTGTACCAACAAGGTTTGACGCCACATCTTGGTGCATTTGGTACACATTTAACACTAGCAGTAGGTTCTTTACTACTTTATCTTAAGGATTTCCAAAAATTTGAATCATGATAGATAGTCAACTTTCAGAATTAATAGATATTCTGACTTTCCAAAAGACAGATGACAATTCATACATCGCTAAAAACTTATTCATTGGGAGCCCAAATGTTTATGGTGGACAAGTACTTGCCCAAGCTATAAGTGTTGCGAATCTGACGATCTCTGACGATAAAGTCTTACATTCTATTCATTCTTATTTTATTAATCCTGGGGATAATGACGAAGATATTATTTATAAGGTAGAGACGATTAAAGATGGAAAGTCCTTCAACACAAGAAGGGTAGTAGCTACCCAAAAAGGTAGGGATATCTTTGTACTAGTAGCATCTTACCAAAAGCCCGAGGTTGGTATAGAACATCAAGCTGTAATGCCGAATGTTGCGAGACCAGAATCGTTGACTTCTTTTTCTGATTTATTCGCAGAATTTGCGGAAAAATTTAAAGTGGAGCCGAGAGGTATCTTTTCGCCCAAAGGTCCTTTTGTTTTTCATCCTGTGGAACATTATGATCCATTCAATCCTCGTATAAGACCGCCAATGAATCACACATGGTTTAAAACTAATGGTGCCTTAAGTGATGACAGCAAACTACATCAAACAACATTGGCCTATGCTTCAGATTTTAATTTATTGATTACTGCATTGATGCCACATGGACTATCATTTTTTACCACACCAATGCAGATAGCAAGTCTCGATCACGCCATGTGGTTTCATAGACCTGTGCGGACAGATGATTGGTTGCTATATGTAGTCGAAAGTAGTAATGCAAATAGTGGCAGAGCTTTTTGTTCAGGTAAAATATTCACAAAAGACGGCATTCTAGTAGCTAGTACAGCACAAGAAGGACTGATAAGGAAGCTATCTTAAAGCTTTATTTTAGACAGTATTTTATCGTTTTTTTAGACAGCAATTTTTGGTATTTGCAATAATTTGCTTGTTATTAATATAATAAATTGTAAATGTACCGTATATAAATGTAATTATATTTAATATGACACTTTTCTACAGATAAATATTAGACAAATCAACACTTTTGTACAGATAAATATTTGCATTATTGACACTTTTCTACAGATAAATCTTCCCTAGAAGTCTTATCGTCAGTGGTAATTTTACCAATATTCCATTGAATAGTTCTTAAACGATCGAAAATGTTTTTAGAAAAGAAATATAATATATAAAAAAGAAAACTTATTTTTGCGAACAAATGTTCGTATTGGATGAGTAGTAAATATTTTCATAACTTATTGGTCAAGGATATTGACAAACAAACAAAGGATAGTGTCAAAATTACTTTTGATATTCCGGCTGACGTTAAAGATGATTTTAAGTACGTGGCTGGTCAATATTTGACGATCAAAAAGAATATCAATGGTGAAGATTTGCGCCGATCTTATTCTATATGCACTGCTCCTGAAGAAGATACCATTTCTATTGCGGTCAAAAAAGTGGAAGATGGAAGGTTTTCATCATTTGCTGTCGATGAGCTTAAGGTAGGAGATGCCTTAGAAGTCATGCATCCTACAGGAAATTTTATTTATAATCCAACACAAAATAGCAAAGGTCAAGTAGTTTTTTTTGCCGCAGGAAGTGGAATTACACCTGTGATGTCTCATATAAAGCATTTGCTAAAGACTTACCCTGACATTCAGATTGTCCTTTTTTATGGCAATAGAAATTTTGAGTCCATCATATTTAGAGAAGAATTAGAAGGTATCAAAAATAAATATTTGACTCGATTTGCACTTTATCATGTATTTACAAAAGAAAAAATAGGAGTTCCCATTCAGTACGGGCGGATAGATGGCGAGAAGTGTCAAAGGTTTTCAGGAAAGTTTTTTGACCCCGAAAATACGGATGCGTACTTATTATGTGGGCCGGCAGAAATGATATTTAGTGTCAAAGACGCCTTAATTGGCTTGGGTGTAGATACTTCTAAAATCCACTTTGAACTATTTAATACAGATGGTATTATTGCAAAAAGCAAAGAAAGCCAAGCAATAATTGATCCTAAAAATGATGGACTTGCGAGTAACGTTTCTATAAAAATGGATGGCGATATTTTTGAATTTTCTGTGGGTTATAATGGTATCAATCTACTTGATGCGGCATTAGAAAACGGTGCAGACCTTCCATATGCTTGTAAAGGTGGTGTGTGTAGCACTTGCAAGGCATAACTGACTGAAGGTGATGTCTCCATGGATTTAAATTATGCACTTGAGCCGGATGAACTCGAAGCTGGATATATCCTACTTTGTCAAGCACATCCTCGAAGCGAAAAGATAAGTGTGGACTTTGACCAAAAATAATGGATGATGATCGCTGAGAAAATAAGTAAAAAACAAATTATCATAAATGCAGCTGCTGACCTTTTTAAGGATAAGGGCTACAATGCCTCATCCATAAGAGACTTAGCGACCAAAGTAGGATTAGAACCATCAAGCATCTACAGCCACATAAAGTCTAAAGAAGATTTACTGAGCGAAATCTGTATGGGATGCGCACATAAGTTCACAGATGGTATGGAGCAGATTTCAAATGCAGACATGTCTTCTAGAAAAAAAATTGAGGCACTAATAACATTACATCTAGATATTGCTTTTGAAAATCTAGCTTCCATCACTGTGTTCAATGATGAGTGGAGATACCTTCCTGAACAAGTTTTGAATGAATTTTTAATCCTTAGAAAAGATTATGAAAAGAAGTTTAAAAAGATTTTGACAGATGGTAAAGAAGAAGGTAAATTTGAATTTCAACACACCGATATCATTTTTAACGTCATCATTAAAACATTGAGCTGGTCTTATGCAGGTGTCAAAAAATATAAAAAAGAGGAGTTACATCAGGAATTGACAAGTTTTATTTCTAATGCACTTCACAAAAATTGAATTATTCAGAACACTTTTGATAAATAAATATTATAACAAAAAAATATAGTATCATGGACAATATAAATTCATTAGAGCACAGATTTCAATCAGCAATTGATAATGATGAAAAAATCGAAGCGAGAGATTGGATGCCTGATGCATATCGCAAAACATTGGTTAGACAGATTTCGCAACATGCCCATTCTGAGATCGTAGGTATGCTACCTGAAGGCAATTGGATCACAAGAGCTCCGAGTTTAAAAAGGAAGTTGGCACTTCTTGCTAAAGTTCAGGATGAAGCAGGACATGGTTTATATCTGTATTCCGCAGCAGAAACACTCGGTGTTTCTAGAGATGAAATGTTGGATCAATTACACACCGGAAAGGCAAAATATTCTAGTATATTTAATTATCCTACTTTGACTTGGGCAGATATGGGTGCTATTGGGTGGCTTGTAGATGGTGCAGCTATCATGAATCAAGTGCCTTTGTGTCGTTGTTCTTATGGTCCATATGCTCGTGCCATGGTGAGAGTGTGCAAAGAAGAGTCATTCCATCAGAGACAAGGATATGAGATTCTATTGACATTATGCAACGGTACACCTGAACACAAAGCAATGACTCAAGACTCCCTCAAT
>DAOLFJ010000538.1:0-1970 GCA_035326365.1 Saprospiraceae bacterium
TCCACGTACCAAAATGGATTCTATAAAGATATACTTTGATCCCATTCAAACCATTCTCATTAGGATTCCAAACATCATTTTTGTTGATATCATACCATACTTTGTCTCCTACCTGTGAACACAAGTAAGCTCCAGCATCTATATTTAAATTTTCTTCTCCTGCTGCAATAGTAAACAATGAAGTAGTGCCTATCCCATATGAACCATTTACATCACTATCAGATGTATTTGTACCTCTGTTAGTAAAAGTAAAACTGTACTGTGATGGTAAAACGAATTGCAAATAATATGACCCAACACTAACATTGTCAAATACGTAAGCACCTGATACATTGGTTGTGGTCGTAGCTACTAAAGTTCCATTGGCTCTTTTTAGTCTTACAGTCACACCAGGTATACCAGCTTCGCCTGCATTCTGAGTACCGTCTCCATTAGTATCATGCCAAACAAAATTACCAACTTTACCCACAGGGTTAAATGGTTCTACCAAAATATGCAATGTTGCAATATCACAAGCTACGTTGCTATTGTCATCACAGACTTCATATGGACAATCTACCGGTCCAGTATATCCTATAAATGGTGTGAAGATATAGCTACCATCAGAAGAAATATTGATCGTACCTTTACCAGGGAACGTAACATTCATAGGGGTAATAATCTGATTATCACCTTCTGGATCTGAATCATTCCATTTTACACCAATTGCTGCATTTGCTATTATTGGAACATTAAGGGCTGTTTGAGCATAATCGTCCATCGCATTGGTCACATTTGGAGCTGCATCTGAAATAACAGTAATATAAATCCATGCAGATTCACAGCTTGAAGGAAGCGTGACAGGTGACTGACAAATACTATATCTGAGTGAATCAACACCAACAAAACCTGATGCTGGTGTATACATAAATGTATTAATATTAAATGTACCGTGCTGTGGTTGTGTTACAACAGTCGGGTTATTAAGTATACAGTTCGGAATACTCTGACACTTATCATTTGCCAAAATATTAATTTCAATAGCAACATCCATCTTTGTTCTCGCATAATCATGATTTACAATCGGTGGGTTGTTAGAAATCAATGGCTGTAAGATTGTGATAACCAAAGGTATGTTAGAACACATAATTGATGACGTTCCATTACAAACTGGAACTACAAAATTGTATTTTCCAGGAGTACCACATGTGAATGTATAGGTTCCATCTGCATTAATTACAGGAACACAAGAAGAAGGATTTCCGCTTCTAGGTATTGCAGTGCCATATGTTTTTTGTGGCAATGGAATATCATTTGTACTCACATCACCCGTCAAAAGAACATTAACATAGGTAACATCAAAATCAGGATTAAAACAATCAGCTTTGACCTCCAAAACTAATGTAGAAGCTGGTGAAGTACAACCGCCAACAGTCTGGGTAACACTTACTGTATAGAATCCAGGTGATGTTGGCATCATGACTGTATTACTTGTATTGCTGAAAGAAAGTCCTGCACCAATATCAGATACACTCCATGCATATGTAGCAGAAGGATTATTATCCACACTTAAATTTATTGTACTTCGAATACAAATTTGTGTAGGGTCACTTACTAGACCAGTTGGTGCAAGAGGTAGTCCAGGATCTGAAAGAATCACTTGACCTGTATAAACGCCTGATGCACATCCTGTTGCACTTATTACTCTAAAATCAGAATATGTACCTTGTGCTAAACCATTTATGGTTACTACGCCACTACCATTAGAAGTCAAAGACGTAGATACTGTAAATCCATTACGCGAATATTCAACTGTATAGGTAGCATTTGCTGACAATCCACTTAGCAAAATAGATCCATTAGATCCACCACAAGTAGGATTATTGAATGAGAAATCATTAGCTGATGGAGTATTTGGAATTGGCTCCACTACTACAGTTATAAATGCTGCAGGAGATGTACATCCACTGACAGTTTGCGTCACACTTACC
>DAOLFJ010000539.1:0-1961 GCA_035326365.1 Saprospiraceae bacterium
AAGACACGAAGTATCCTCAGAAAAAATTATGAATATATTCTTCGAATTTAGCTATCTAGGAAGTAGCGAAAAGGTGGAGATGGATAATTTAAGACTTTTTATTGATGGAAAAGCATATAATAATCTTGAAATTGAAAATGATTCTGATGCAGCAGATTTAATCACAAAATATTGTTACCCTATTTCTAATTTTGATATTGAGACTGCAAATATTTCACACATTTTTGATAACAAAACCGTCATAGGTCTTGGCGAAAACTCACATGGGTGTCAAGAAATCCAGGTACTTAGAAATAACATTGTTCAACATTTGATAAAAAAGAAAAAATTTAAAAATATTATTTTAGAAGATAACTACTTTAGGACTCATTTTTTGAATGTGGCTCTACAATCTAAAGATACAGTTGCCATTCTTTCTAGTGTTCGTGGTCTTAACTATTGGGTAAATAGGCACCTTGAAATGTACAAGCTTATTAGAGATATTAGTTCTTATCAGAACCAAATAAATATTAATATATTTGGTTGTGATTTTTTTTTAAATAAATCATTTATTGAGCTAATGTCCAAAGATAGTAATGGTAGTCAAGCTGATATTTCTTTATTTAAAACACATTTTGGTAATATGGATTTTCGATCAATTATTGAAAATGATAATTTTAAGGAAGATTGGCGCAAAGAAAAAGAATTGTTTTGTGCATTATATCCTAATGAGAGTCTTTCTAGATTTGAAAATGAAATGACTTTTAAAGCGTTTGATTATTCTTTAAGAAAATTCGTAAACAAAACTTCAAAGTTCAGAGACGAAGGTATGTTTGATTTGGCTTCTGACATTATAGAACATAAAGGTAAATCAATCTTATTGGCACATAATGGCCATATTGGCTATAATAAAGATAGAATGGGATTTCTTTTGAAAGAACAATATGGGGAAAAGTATGTTTCCTTAGGTTTTTTGTTCTATGAAGGAAATTATGCTGCAATGGATACTGAAGAACTAGGAGAATTTAATTTTAAGGCAAATGATCTTACTTATGAATCTCTTTTTAACAAATTGCCCTTTGATATCTTTTTTATTGATCTAAAGGAATTAGCGAAAAACAAAAAATTAAATAAAAAATTTTCACCAAGAGGATATTATGAAATCGGAGCTACATCTGAATTTTCAGTAAAATCGTTTGATGTAATCAATCTTGAAAAAAAGTTTGATTACATAATTTTTATTAAGAAGATAAGTCCTACCAAGTTTTGAGGATTTTATTTCTATGCGGCGCTGTAACGCTAAGAACATATTTTGTTTAATCTTACCTTTGTTACAATGAACACAAATCATACCCACGAATTAGCATTTCATGTAGTCCAGTTTGGACACGAAGATGCTTACCAAGACTTACTGAGTTTACGTACTAAAGTCTTACGTGATGGACTTTTACCATTTACGCCATTGGAACTACAATCTGAAAAAGAAGATCTGCATATAGGCTTGTATCGACTCGGAAAAGCTCAAGCCATTGGTTGCTGTCTCATCAGAAGGGTAGGTGAGTGGTGTCAGATGCGTCAAGTGGCTATTGATCCATCCGAACAAGGCAAAGGATTAGGCAGTTTGCTGATTAATTACTTTGAAGACTATGCGCTTTCCATCGGCGTAACGCATTTATTTATTGAAGCTCGTGAAGTTGCCGTTCCTTTTTACCTACGTAATGGTTATTTTGTACTACCTGAAAGCTTTGTAAATGAAGGTTCAGGTTTGGTCAATTATCGATTAGAAAAAGTATTAAAGTCTAAGTAGGGATTGATGTCACTGATTTAATTTACTGATAATCTATTGTGTATTTTATCAAATAGTCAATTTAGCGCAAGTATCTTTAGTCATTTGAATAAAAACTCATGTGTTCACATTTTTTAATCGTCGCCTCATGCCGGCTAGGCAAATACTTTTTGCATTGCCAAAAAAGTATTCAAAA
>DAOLFJ010000540.1:0-1960 GCA_035326365.1 Saprospiraceae bacterium
CCGTAGCGGTGCTACGCTTTTCGAATATAAATAGCTGATTTATTGCATTTTAGCTACTTCCCGATTAAGCAGGACAAGCTATGACAAAGTTCTAATGCATAATTCAGGATAAAGGATTAATAACGAAAATAAAGCGTAGTAAGAATTGGTATAATTTGGTATTTATCGTTATTTTTTCATACAAATGCTAAAAGAATGAAACGGCTTCGGTAGATGCTTAAAAAATCACATCTTATTATATTCCTTAAAGGCTTCGTTGAGCATTTTATAGTCTAGTTTACCTTTATTTGCTACTAAGTGATCCGCTATGGCTAATGATTTTTTGATACGACTTTCCGTATTTTTGACCTTTCCTACGATGTAGAGCAAACTTCTTTGTTTGCCTGCTGTAAGCTCGTGAAAATATCTACTTGCATCCGGTTCTTGATAGAGCACTTCTTGAAATTCATCGGGCATTGGCATACCATATTGAGAGTCATCTTTGGACATCTCGACATGTATTTCACCGTGTAGGACCAATTGTAGTTTTCTGATGATTTCTTGGTTCAACATCACAAACCATGTACCTTTATTGGGCATTAGTGCACAGTGGATTGACGTCGCTCCATTGATTTTACAAACGACTCTACGATCATTTCCTTCTATAAAAGTCCGAGCCATTTCGTCAGAAACCAAAAAGTGCCATCCCCATAATGGAGAGTTTTCAAAATGTGACAAGGTGGTATTAAAACTTATAGAAGACATAAACTACCTACCGTATTTTTTTACCAAAGATCTAATCTTATCATTTAAGCCTTTTTCTTTTAGCAAGTCCTCCATATTCAGATGAAATCGGAATCTCCAGTAATGTTTAGGGTTACTTGGCTCATTGATTTGTTCAGCATTTGCATCTTCTTTACGCAATGTAGCATCCATTCCTACTAAATCCTGAATAGGAAATATAGCCAGCATACTAGGTGATGCCATATGATCTTCTACGATCGCCTGTACGATCTCAGGACTGCCATCCATAGGCGTGTATCCATACCATTTTAGATAATTGTAATAGTATTCTTTTGCATTTTCATGGTCTCCTTGCCACCATCCTCTGATCGTAGACATATCATGACAAGATGGACTACACACTGAAAAGTATGGGTAAGAAGGCACTTGACCAAATTTAGAATTACCCTTAGGCATGCGTTGTATCTCTAGGGATATGATATTAAGGTCTCGCATGACTCCCGGTACAGCTTTTGGTATCATCCCTAGATCTTCGCCACAGATCAGCATATCACTAGCGTCAAGTATAGCTGGAAGTTTCCACAAAGCTTGTTGCCTCCAGTATTCGTCATGTCTGCTATAATAGTAATCATTATATAACTTTAAGATTCTAGCCTGAGCATATTGATCCAATTGGGTGTAAGACTGAGTTGTTGTAAGGGTAATCCTAGGGTTAAATTGTTGACCACCACTATTTGGCTCAACCAAAAGTAAGACATTACTCACAAGCAGCAATAGGTTCTTTTCGTATTTTTTATATTTAGGGTTTTGAGCCACAAACTGACTTATTTCCAGCTGCGTATCAAAGGATGACTTAAATACGATGCGACTATCACTCATCTTAGTAAAAAACACGTCAAAAACTTCTTCCATGTCAGAACCAAACAATTGCCCTAAATGATCGTATGTAAGGTGCGGCATCGTATATCTACTCAGATCACCTGAAACGCCATACTGTGCCAATTCTTCTCTGGTAAACGGTAACCGTGGATTAAATGATCCCATCGTTCCTTCTACTTGATCCGTAGGTATCTGCCATATACGGAAGAATCCTAAGATGTGATCTATCCTTAATGCATCAAAATATCTATTGAGTTGACGCATTCTATTTTGCCACCACAGGAAGCCATCTTTGGCCATTTCTGACCAATTGTAGGTAGGAAATCCCCAGTTTTGTCCGAGTACTGCATAGTCATCA
>DAOLFJ010000541.1:0-1953 GCA_035326365.1 Saprospiraceae bacterium
CAAGACACTACTCTCATCTATACATATCGTAGATGGACTCGCGCTTGCTGTTACTGTTGGACGTGGGTTAACAATGAAATTTACTGTAGCTGTATCAGAGCAACCTGTCAAAGTAGAAAATACTATTACTTGATAATTATAGTTGCCTGGGTTATTAACTGTTAAAGTTGGATTTGCAATTGTTGCATTATTTAACCCAGTACTAGGGCTCCATATATATCCAAGTGGTGCATTTGGCGTTTGCGGAGGCGCTATACCTGTTGGATTACCCCCAATGATATAACTTTCATCGTCACAAAGGGATCGATCTGTTCCAGCATTTGCAATTGGATTGTAATTAACATCTACGACAACTTTTACTTCATCTATTCTTGTACAGCCATTTTGTGTTACAGTCAATCTGTAAGTTGTAGTGATTAATGGAGAAACCAACACTCCAGACGTTGATCCACCATTATCTATAGATGTAGGATCACCAGAAACAACTGTCCAAGTAAAGTTAGCTCCAATGGGACCACTACCATTTAAAGTGATATTCCCTCCTTGACAAAGCTCTGCATCTGGCCCTGCTGCTGCAAATACAGATTGAGTAATTGCTATTGAACTTGTATATTCTGAAATACAACCATTTTTTGTAACGGTTAATGTAATGCCATATTCACCTGGAGTTAGCCATTGAGAAGTTGCACTTGACCCAGTTGCTGAAGCAGGTACTCCACTATCAAATGTCCAAAGATATGTAGATCCTACACCTGCTGGAGTTGCAACAAATAAGGCAGGTTCATTTGCACATATTGTCGGTGGTCCTGTAATTCCTGATACTGGGCCAGGGATTATCGTAATACTAACATTATCTGTACCAGTACATCCTAATGCATCTGTGACAGTGACAGTATAGGTCGTATTGGAATTTATCCCATTCACTGTAATATTACTTCCTGTCATATTATTACTCCATGCAAATGTGTAAGGTGGCGTAGCGCCCGTTGCTGATGCAGTCAAATTAAATGGTGCATTTACACACACACTTTTATCATTTTCTGCAACTGCTACTGGACCCGCTCCTGACTGAATGGTTGCTTGAGCAGGAATTGAGACACAAAATCTGTTTGTATAACTTACTTCTACATTATATGAACCATTAGGTAAATTGTTAAATACGTTACTTGTTTGCCAAGCACCGCCATTAATTCTATACTGTAATGTTAAACTAGGTTGACCTGTAGCACTTACTGTAATACTACCAGAATTATTAGTATTATTACAAGAAGCATTAGGTGTTGCTACTACATTTGTAATCACTGGTTTGCTGAAAACTGTTATAGTAGCATCTGCTGTCGCCACACAACCATTTTGATTTGTTATGGTAACTGCATATGTTGTTGTAACTAATGGAGATACGGTAATGCTGTTAGTAGTTGCATTATTACCATTGGCATCCCATTGGAATGATACACCACCAGAAGCAGTAAGCGTTACTGATTCACCAACACAAATATCTGTGGCTACTGTAATTACATATGGGTCAAATTGTGTAAATATCACAATATCAACATCATCTGTACAACCATTTGCATCAGTAACTATTAGTCGGTAAGTTCCATTCTGCGTTATTGTTGGATTTTGTACTGCTGAGGTAAATCCATTCGGACCTGTATAAGCATAAGAGTATGGTGCCGTACCTCCAGAAGCACTTCCGAATAATTGAGCATTTTCGGTAATACAATTATTTCCATTTGCTGTGACAGCAGCTGTTGGTGCTGTTTTATTAGCAGTCACAATTACGGCATCTGAGGCTGTACACCCATTGCTTCCTGTCACTGTTACTGAATAAGTAGTAGTCACATTTGGACTCACAGTGATACTAGCAGTAGTTGCACCTGTACTCCATAAATAACTAGTTCCACCTGAAGCTGTTAAAGTAGCAGAAGGGTTTGTACAATTAACGGTAAC
>DAOLFJ010000542.1:0-1946 GCA_035326365.1 Saprospiraceae bacterium
GTCAAAAAACAACATCCTAACCACTGCAAACATCAAAAAAACACCCAATAAAATCTTGTAAATACGGCTATCTATATGGATCAATCCGCCAACAAAAGACAATGGTACAGAAGCTATGGCAAACGGTAAAAATGACTTAAAATGAAAGTGACCACCTTTGTAAAACTGTATAAATGCTACTAGCGATACAAACAAATTTAGTATCAAAGCGGATGACTTCATCGTATCTACACTCATCCCAAAAATCGCCATCAATGCCAAATATCCACTCGCTCCACCATGACCTACAGATGCATATAGCAATGCCACCACAAACAATAAACCATAAAAAATAAACACTTCCATAGTTTCATTTATTTTGGCAAAAGTAAAATTTCCACTTCCGATCCAGACACAATTGCTGTCGTTGATTCGTCTATTCTAATGAGACAATTTGCTTCAGCAAACGAACTCAACCTAAAAGACTCTTGACCACCTAAAAACTTTACTCGTCCATCAACATATTGCCCTTTCAAAAAATGGGTAAGGCCATTGGTTTTTGCATACGGCTCCATCAAGGTAGCCTTTGTCCAAGTTTGTTTTTCATGATTAGAAAGTAAGTCAATAGCCATAGAAACATACACATAAAAACACGTCAAAACTGATGCAGGATTTCCAGGCAATCCGAAAACTAAAGCCTTGTTCTTGGTGCCAAAATAGATAGGTTTCCCAGGACGTTGTTTGACTTTATAAAACTGTAAATCAACTTCATTTTTTTGGGTAGCTTCTAAGACATAATCGTATTTTCCTACGCTAATCCCTCCAGTAAGCAATACCAGATCACAGGTCTCAACGGCAACATTAAGCACTTCTGTAAGGCTATCAAGATCATCTCGGACCCAAACGACATCAATATTCGATATTCCCTTTTGGCGCAAAGCAGCTGTGAGCGTGTAAGAATTTGCATCATACACTTGTCCATAACCCAATGGCTCACCAGGTTTTTTTAGTTCATTCCCTGTGATGATCAATGCTACTTTTGGTTTAGGGACAACCGATATTTCACGGATGCCCATACCTGCTAGATACCCAATACTTGCAGGTGTCAGAAAGCTGCCTTTCGGTAATGCTAATGTTCCAGACTTTACTTCTGCACCTTGCAAACGCACATTTTGGCCAGTTGCAACAAGATCATCTGTGATAAAAAGGATTCCTTTTTCAACCCTTGTTTTTTCTTGCATGACGACCGTGTCAAATCCCCTAGGCACAGCAGCACCGGTAAATATTCTCACGGCAACACTAGAATCAATAACATCTTCTGGAGCATCTCCTGCAGCAACTTCGCCACCAATTATATAAGATGGCTTTACAGGTTCATTTCCTATACATAAAGCATACCCATCCATAGCCGACTGGTTAAATCCTGGTATATCAATAGGCGAATATACATCTTCTGCAAGGACAAGTCCAAGTGTTTCCAAAATGGGCTTTCGTATCGGTGCTAATGCTTCAGTTTGCTTGCAAATAATATCTATGGCTTCTGTGTGTGGGATCATGTATTTACTCATTAGACGTGAATTTAACCACCAATAGTGATCATACTTCTGTTTTTTATCGTATCTGCATCCACATGGGTAAAATCAGTTACCATTTGGCCACCAAGCTGTTTGGCTTTGCTTTGTACACTTTGTAAGATAAGCGGAAGTACATCTTCTCCACGACGAAGTGCGGTCAATAAATCTGTCTCTTCTTTAGAAAAAAGGCAGTTTTTCAACTTCCCATCCGCAGTCAATCTCAGTCTGTTACAGTCTCCACAAAAATTTGCACTCATCGTACTGATGACAGCAAAAGTTCCAACAAATCCTGTTATCTGATATCCCTTGGTAGTTGCGTGTTTTAGTCTGCGAATCGGCGTAAAATCATGTTGGGTACTTATGATTTGAAGCATTTCATCTAGTGTCACCACC
>DAOLFJ010000177.1:0-9466 GCA_035326365.1 Saprospiraceae bacterium
AGAAATATTAGTCTTACCATAAGATATGGATAACTTTGGTGACAAAGTATGGAAACTCATCACACCGCCAATGGCATCACTACCATATAAAACCGAACCAGGACCAAACAAAACTTCTGCGTTTTCAATAGCAAACCCATCTAACGAAATTACATTTTGAATGTTACCTGATCTAAATATGGCAGTATTCATTCTTACACCATCAACTGCATAAATGAGCCTATTTGTAGCAAATCCCCTAATCATGGGGCTGCCACCACCTTGCTGACTTTTCTGGATAAAGACTTTGCCTGTATTTCCCAATAAATCAGCTGCCGTTTGAGGATTATTAAACGTAATGTCAGACGGTTTAATAGTAATAATTTTGGCAGGTATGTTACGATTAGACTGATCCCATCTGGAAGCTGATACGACCACTTGGTCTAGAGATAAGATGTTTTGCACCATCTTTACATTGAATCCGTTACCTTTTAACACATCATATGAAAAAGTTTGAGATTGATATCCAATCAAGGAAATTTGAATATTCTTCGCTAAATGAAGCGAAGAAATATCTGCTTGCCCGTTTTTGTCTGTTAAGATGGAATTTGTTTTGGCAATATCAATAATGGAGACAGATTCCATTGGGTTTCCTGTATTGCTGTCTGTAATAGTTATAATTTGAGCATTGAGCAAACTGCTCCATGCGATAAAGAGCATATATATTAAATATCGTTTCATCTGTTTGTTTTTATTAATTTTTTAATGGGAAAAAAGTAAAAGATCTTTTTTCCTTTTGTTATTGGATCAATAAATGATATTTAGTTTATCATCTTGATTTAAACTCCACAAATATAAATTCAACCACAGTTCAACAGTAAATATATCATAACACTACTAATCTAAAGCAAATTAGTTGCTATAGTTGTGGTAGACGAATATATAAGACAATGTCGGAAATCCATTCCCAACAATATGTTTCTTATCTTCAGTGCTCTAAAGAATATTGTTAATTTATATTTGTGGCCGCAAAAATAAAATTTCCGGAGGTGGGTGTGGGACAACATTGAAAAGTTGCATTATAAAAAACTTCTTATTATTTAATAAAAGTTTAACTGAGATATCTTGTTGTAGGTTATTCGCTAAAATTTGCACATTCCCAACAGTGTAGAATTGTTTAAAGTATTCAATCATTTTGGCTTCTTTTTCATGTTGAAATGGAAGTTTTTCATTGTCATTAAAAAAAAGCTTGACTATTTGTTTCTTAATTTTAGTTTCTTCGATATCCCAATAACAAGTATAAGTTATTGAATCTTCACTTTCTAATGAGCTTATAACATCATACATTTCGCCTAAAAACTCAAACTCTCTATCGTGTTCCCATCTAACTATGGTTTTAATATCTTTCTTTGCGAAGGTTAATATTTTTACCACATCTTTATTAAATCCTTCATTTCTTTTTTCTTCCACTTCATTTTTAACCATTTGCTGTTTTACCATAAAATATGACCATATCACTAGCATTGGCAGGCAAAGAGTTAAAATTAATATGTTAGATTTCCAATTCATTTGTTTCTATGACTATTCTGGAAATGCATTTTTTGCCAATTGAGCGTCAGGACCTGTGTGCATGTACCATGTGGCAGCAACCGAACATATAAATGATGCAATAATAGCTCCTACCACAGGAAGTAAAAACAAAATATTGGCTACCAAGCCTATTATTAGTGTGGCACCTACATATTTTCTTACTATTGCAGCGCTTTCTTTAATTTTTAAACCAAAGGTATTGTTGTAGTTATCAATAAAAAAATAACCAACAAAATAACATTGAACCAACCATTTAAGCACATCTTCCATAAAATCAGGCGCAAAAATACCCACAAAAATTGAAATGATGACTCCAATGAGGATTTCAATAACCCAGTTTCTAATAGTCAACTGTAATACCCTCCATTGCGACTGAATCATTTCACCAAGAGTCATATTAATTTTCATTTCAGAAAGTATTTCTATTGTTTTATTAGAAAAATATACAACCAACATTTGGATAAGTATGAGCAAAACATATTTATTACTACCTGCAAATAACGATTTAAAACTCATGGCATTACTAAGTGCAGATGATGCAATTTCTGAATTTTCAAAGTTTGTTGCATAAAGCGCTTCCGTATTTGTTTTTACATATTTAACTAAGGACCAAGCTATTAGTATACAGGCAATTACAATAAATGTGAGTGCTAACCTATGTTTCATGAATCCCCTCCACAACTTATTGTTTACAATAAATGGAAATGTTTCCAACATAATATGTGTCATCTCTCGGAGCTGTACAAAGAAAATAGAAGGCGTCATGTTGATTATTATTTGGGTTTTGATGCATCAAAGATAATTTTTTTGCAAATAGCCTGTTAAAAATTGGTCGAATGCTTGAAAAATGTTGTTCTTTTACGTTCGATTTTTCCTAGAAGCATTAAACAATCACTTATATGAAAGCCATATATCTCCAAAAATACGGTTCCGCCCAAGAGGCATTTGTAGTCAAAGAAACTAAGATACCTATACCTAAAGAAGACGAAGTACTCATAAAAGTCAAATACTCAGGCTTGAATTTTGCTGATGTGATTGCTAGAAGAGGCATGTATCCTGACGCGCCTAAAAATCCAGCTTTATTAGGATATGATGTTTCTGGAGAAATCAGTGCAGTAGGCAAGAAGGTCACTGAATTTAAAATTGGTCAGCAAGTGGTTGCCATGACAAGATTTGGAGGTTATGCAGAGTATGCGGTTACTAATAAAAATGGTTTAGCTGTAGTACCCGATGGATATGATATGGCAGCTGCTACCGTATTGGCTACACAGGCTTGCACGGCTTATTATTGTGCAGAAGATTGTGTGACACTTCACAAAGGAGACAAAGTGCTCATACAGGCAGCAGCTGGTGGGGTAGGTAGTCTGTTAGTCCAGATCGCAAAACATCGTGGTTGTATTATTTACGGTACAGCTTCCACTGGTAAACAAGATTTCATAAAGAAACTAGGTGTTGACTATGCCATTGACTACACGAAAGATAATTTTTATGATGTCATCAAAGGAAATGGGCATCAGCTAGACATGGTTTTTGATAGTTTAGGAGGTACAGCGTTTGCAAAAGGGGTAAAACTACTTGCTCCTGGAGGAAAAATGGTCTGTTACGGAGCAGCTGAACAACTAGAATCCAGAAAAAACAAGCTTAAATTGATAAGCCTTGCCGTCGGTTTTGGGTTGTTTTCTCCAATATCCTTATTGATGCAGTCAAAATCAATTATCACTGTAAATATGCTAAGAATAGCTGATTTCAAGCAAAGTGTATTCAATGAAGTATTACAGAATGTGATAAAAATGGCTGATCAAAAGATCATTACACCACATGTGAGCAAGGTTTTTCCAGCATTAGATATTGAAGATGCGCACGATTTTTTAGAATCTCGACAATCTACTGGGAAGGTGGTGCTTAAATGGGATTAGAGATGATTTTTAATATAAGAGTTGAGAAATGGATGATGAGATATAATAACTACTGATAAGTTTAGCATTTTCGCTTCGATTGCATTCGTCTAAGTGCAAAGTGTTACGCTTTTATATCTCTATATTTCAAGCTTTAGCTCGCCCGAAGTCCTACTTACACGAGCTATTCAGCAAATCCCCAATTCATGTAAAACTTACGACCTTATAGCTTCTACAGGATCCATACCTGATGCTTGCAATGCAGGCAATATACCAGATATGATACCTACTAACACTGAAGATAAGACTCCTATCAATATATTAGAAAAGGATAAAGTCATCGCAAAAGGTATGGCCAATGATATCAATTTTAGTGTGATGAAGACCAAAACGAGACCAATTAAACCACCAATTAGGCATAAAATGACGGCTTCTATGAGAAATTCAAGTAAAATAATAAATCTTTTTGCACCTAAAGCTTTTTTGATACCAATAATACTTGTCCGTTCTTTTACGGATACAAACATGATATTTGCCACACTAAACATACCAACCACCAAAGCAAAAACACCTATCAAGAAACCTGCAAAATTTAATACTTTAAATACACTATCAAGCACTTGTGACAACATGGACAATTCATTTAATGCAAAATTACTATCTTCCATCGGTTTTAATCTTCGTACAGCTCTAATAATACTTGCTGTCTCCCCTTTTAATTCTTCTAAATCTACTCCAGCTTTCGCCTTGATATTCAACATTCTACCAACATTTGATTCATCTTTTACATTAATGTATTTTTTGACCGTGTTGAATCCAACCCAGATGACATCATCAAAATTAATAAAATTAAAGGCATTGTCACCTTCTGACTCTAGATAACCAATTACCTGGAAATCCTGACCGAAAAGTTTAACTTCTCTACCTATGCCATCCAAACTTTTGAACAACTCATTATACACTTTATATCCAAGAATAACTTTATTTGCTCCAGTTTCGTACTCATTTGTGCTAAAATATCGCCCTTCTTGCAGTTTTAGATTTTGGATCGATGCATATTCAAAGGTAGATCCCATTATGAATGCATTGCTGAGAGAGCTAGATTGGAATTTGATCGTTTTTCCTCCAGTAAATATAGTGTAGGACGCATTTTCAGCCAGTTTGCTTCTTTTTTTGATAGCTTCAAAATCTTCTAAGGAAGCGTCGGGCCTTTTAGCATATTTCCAGTAATTTTCTCCAGGATCTTCGCCCCAAGGCATTTTGTCTAAGTAGATAACATCACTTCCCAACTCATTAAATCCACTAACAATGTTTTGTTGGAGAGAGTCTACAGCAGATTTTACGGCAATAATGCAAAAAATACCAATCGTAATACCTAGTAAAGATAGGAAAGTACGTAATTTATTGCCCCTAAGCGAACCTAAAGCTTGATTTAAACTTTCCCAAACGATTTTAAAAAATATCTTCATAATATCATCATTACCTTACTACCATGACTTTTCAGATACCACTAAAAAGTTATCTGAATTAAATTTATGCAAAGTAACATCTTTTTCAATTCATATTATTGTCGTTTAGATGAAAGTAAGTGATTAATCGTTAAACACTTATTTTTTTTGATATTTTTCATCATTTTACGCCAATTTGTTGATCATTTTATACCGCGTTCTAACCCATAAAGTAAGAAATAGATGGTTGTAATTTTAATAATTTTAAAAAATAAAATAAAACAAAACAATTATATGTTATTAAATGTATAAAGATTTATACTTTTGCACTCATTTTTAAAAATAAATTCATGAGGACTAAACTTTCGCAATTTAAGTTTGACCTACCAGAAAGTCTGATCGCACAGTATCCTACACAGGAAAGAGATCAATCAAGACTTATGGTAGTAGACAGAAAGACAGGCAAGATAGAACACAGAATATTCAAAGATCTTCTTGAATATTTTGATGATGGTGATGCCTTGATATTCAACAATACAAAAGTTTTTCCTGCCAGAATGTATGGTAAAAAGGAAAAGACTGGGGCTAAAATCGAAGTTTTTTTACTTCGAGAATTGAATGCTGAGGCAAAGCTGTGGGATGTATTAGTAGATCCTGCAAGAAAAATCAGGGTAGGTAATAAGCTTTACTTTGCTGATGACAAAGGTAATGACATTCTCGTAGCTGAGGTTGTAGATAACACTACTTCTCGTGGAAGAACGATTAGATTTTTCTATGATGGAACGGATGAGCAATTCAGAGATGTTTTAAAGCAATTGGGTAGTATGCCACTTCCTAAATATATCTCTAGAATTCCAGAAGATCTTGATGATGAGAGATATCAAACAGTGTATGCAAAAGAAACAGGCGCTGTAGCGGCACCGACGGCAGGTTTACACTTCTCAAGAGAGCTTTTAAAAAGACTCGAAATTAAAGGTACAAACTTAGCAGAAGTCACGCTTCACGTAGGTTTGGGAACTTTTAGAAGTATAGATGTGGAAGATTTGTCTAAGCACAAGATGGATGCTGAGTATTATAGTATTCCACAGAAAGCAGCTGATGTCGTAAACAAAGCAAAAGAAGGTAATCATAGAATCTGTGCAGTAGGTACCACATCAATGCGTACTATTGAGACATCTGTATCAGCAACAGGTCAGCTAAAACCATCTGAAGGTTGGACGAATTTATTTATTTATCCACCATATGATTTCAGTATAGCAAATGCAATGATCACTAATTTCCACTTGCCAAAAACAAGTTTGATAATCATGATTGCAGCTTTTGGTGGATTTGAATTGATCATGGAAGCGTACCAAGAAGCAATTAAAGAGAAGTACCGATTCTTCAGTTATGGTGATGCCATGCTGATTATCTGATAAATATTATTTTTTTGGATAATATTAGTTCTTTGGGGAACTTTTAAATTCTTTTTTTAATTATAGATGCTTTCACTGACATTTATCGTTAACAACGAAATTATATTGTAACTATTTTATCATTATTTCGTTATAATTTTATTGTCAGATTAATCTTATTTTTTAAACCTATTAATAACTAACTTAAAGCATTCATATGTACTGGACATTAGAATTAGCTCACAACTTGGAGGATGCACCTTGGCCTGCTACTCGTGATGAGCTTATCGATTACGCCATCAGATCAGGCGCACCTTTAGAAGTCATTGAAAATCTTCAGGAACTCGAAGACGAGTTTGAGATATATGAGTCTATGGAAGATATCTGGCCAGATTATCCGAGAAAGGATGATTTTCTCTTTAATGAAGAAGAGTATTAAAAACAAATAACATAACAATTTCAAAAGCGCTTTTGATTTTAATGTTGCACCTTACGACTTGAAATAAATTTGGTGTTAAATTATTTTCATAATGAGCTTATTAACAATAAAAGTCTTGCTTTTTTTAATATAAGCAAGACTTTTTTTATTTTTGCCATCTCAAATTTTTATTTTATTGGAATCTATACACGCTAAACCTTTAGTTATCGCCATAGATGGATATTCATCTTGCGGCAAATCAACACTTGCCAAACAATTGGCTAAGGAGCTGCATTATGTTTTTGTCGACTCTGGAGCAATGTATAGAGCGGTAACACTGTATTTTATAGAACAAAATATCGATCTAAGTGACCAAGTTGCAGTTTCAAATGCTTTGGAAAACATTGAAATTACTTTCAAGAATTTAGAAGGGCAAAATACTACATTTCTGAATGGACGGAATGTAGAATCAGAAATCAGAACATTACAAGTTTCAGAATTAGTCAGCGAAGTGGCAGCAATTTCGGAAGTAAGGCGTCAATTGGTTGCTTTACAAAGAGCTATGATGGGCAAGTGTGGTATGATCATGGATGGAAGAGATATCGGTACGGTAGTTTTTCCTGACGCAGACATCAAGTTTTTTGTTACCGCTGATCCCATCATCAGAGCGCAAAGAAGATATAATGAACTGATATCGAAAGATCAAAAAGCTGATTTACACGACGTTATTTCTAATCTTCAGCATCGAGATCATATAGATACGACTCGAGAAGATAGCCCTTTAATGCAAGCAGATGACGCTATCTTACTAGATAATTCAGATTTTAGTATCGAAGAACAGTTTAATTTTGCACTGGATAAAATCAATAAAAAGCTAGCACAAAAGGAAAATTAAAAAAAGTGTATCATCAAATTGCAATTTGTTTAAAATTCATTTTGTTTTTCCCTGTATCATCAGTTATTTTTTAGCTGGATCTTGAGACGTTTTATCTATCTTCTCTATAATTTCTTTGTCAGATTTTCCTAAATTTTCAATGAGGAAATTAACATCCTTTGCCATCGCATGATTAGGATATATCTTTATAAAAGATTCATATATTTCCCTTGCTTTTTCAGGTTTTTTAAGATCATTTTCTAACAAAAATCCTTTAAGAAATAAAGCCATGGGTGCGTTTTTGTCTTCAGAATAATACGTTGTTATCCAATCGTATAAGCTAATCGTTTTATTATAAGACTGCATTGCTCGAGACATCTCCGCAGCTTTGAAAAGGTAACTTGCTGAGAGCGAATCACTAGGAAAAGCTAATGCATAAGACTCACACACATCAACATATTTTTCAGCATTAGATTTGTTTATTCCATTAACATCTGGGTTTTCAAATACTTTGGCAGCAACAGATTTTATAAATCCGTGAAGATCATTGTAGGTGCTAGGCAAACTGTCCTTTATTGATTTTGATTTAAGGTTCTACTACCATTTTAATGGATAAATTTGAAGTCCTCCGTGGAAAAACAAAATTGCACTTCTGAAATTCTGAAAAGTCCTATATCCTTTACTACTCGTTTTTATCTCTTGTATCTTGCCATTTATTCTTTCTGCCATTGCATTGCTGTGTTTTGATATCATGGCGTTTATTACGCCAATAGAGTGTGAAAGCATGGTTAATATCACATCATTGAGTTCTTTAATATTATCCATATAGAATGTTTCTGCCCAATGCTTTAGATTAAATCTTGCGGTATTGTCATCATTATGTTTATTAAATAGGCTTTTAAATGTTTCCTTTGCGAAATGTGCTTTTGCTACTTGGAGGTTACTATTCAGTATTTCTTTAAATATTTTTTCTTGAAGTTGCGTTCTATTGCCTTCATTTTTTAACAGGGCATATCGACTGTTCTTTAATATTTCATTTTCTTTAACTTCCCTTCTCCTGATTTTATCTATAGCTGCATTTAGATAGTGAATCAGATGAAACTTATCATGTACTAAGGCAGCTTCTGGAATAATTTTGCCTACCGCATTGATATAGGCTTTCCACATATCCATGCAGACAGTTTTTATATTTTTCAATTGCTCGTCACTAAATGTGTTAGTTAATAATTCAACTACTGATCGCTCGTCCCGATCCTCTCCTACGTCCAATACACAACCATTCACTGGATCAGATATCACAGTTACATATTGATGACCTTTCTTAAATGATTTCTCGTCTATGCTAATGTGCTCTATCGGTGCTATTTGGATGTTTCGTCTCTGTAAGCCCCTTTGTGTACTTTGGTGTAAGATACTATTTACAAGTCTAAAACTACACCTCAGCAACTCTGATGTCTTACTTTGATTTTTGGTCGCTTTTAAAGTATCTATCACTTTTATCTCGAAGCTGTATGTATGTCTATCATACCTGTCAGCCCATCCCATCCTTATTGTCTTTACTTCCCCTTTATCATTTATTATTCGAGGTAATCTGCATATAATATAAGATTTATAGTCCCATATATCCAAATGGCGCCACATACGCTCAGGTGCGTGGTCATACAATTTACACTCCTGTTCACTTTCAGGATCATAATATTTATCATTCACATACTTCATTTTCAAAAAGACCTCTTTACTTTTGTGGTCTGCATTTAATTCTTCAATAACCCAATCATCCCCAAAATCAGATAACAAATTAAAAAAATCCTTCGTCAAAAACATATTTCTTTTTAAGGTCAAATTTAATTATTTCCATTATATTTGCA
>DAOLFJ010000543.1:0-1931 GCA_035326365.1 Saprospiraceae bacterium
AGCTTTGAGTGTGTACAATCGAAATGTCAATGCACAGGAAGTGACTATTGACTCATCATGGAGTAGGATAGCGAGTATTGCAGGTAAGCAGACCATCGCTACCCAAGTGTATTTTGCCATGGAAGGTGGCGCCAATTTTAATTTTAGTGGTCATAATCTCAGTCTTTTTTACAAACGCATAGCACCAGATTACAAAAGTATGGGTGCTTACTTTATCGAGAATGATCTCAATGCATATGGTGTGAGACATAGTTTTTCGATGTTGAAAAATAGGGTGAATCTAAACTACGGCTTGAGTATTTTTAGCGATAATTTGTTAAATAAAAAGCCTGTCACAACCTATAGGTATCAGCCTAATGTCAATCTGTCTATAAATCCTTCTAGCTATTGGGGTATCGATGTCAATTGGATGGATTTGTACACAAAACAAGAAGATGGGTTTACAGCAGTCAATGATACTATCATCATGCAAAACAGAAATCCTGGTTTTACCATCAGCCCTAGGATCAATTGGGGAAATACCAAAGCATACCATATGATTATAGGGAGTTATCTTAATATGCGTATGATAGATAACAACGCTTTTACGGCTATTTACATGGAATATGCAGCTGAAATCACTAACCTTATGTATAGCCTCTCTCTATTGAAAAGTCAAGCTGCTTTTAATGTGAGTATCAATAGAACCAAAAACACCACTGCTTCTTTTACCGAGACAGGTATGGGTGGTAGTCTCGGATACAATCAAGGGTGGCTCGAAGGCAAATTAAATCTTAATGCTACCATAGCCACACAATTGAGTGATGTGAATACTAATTACTCCTTCAATCTCGGTAGCAATTATACCATGGAGAAACGGCATAATTTAGGTGCCAATGTCTTCTTTCTCAATAACAAATCAGATAATATTAATAGTCAAAATTTCACCGAATTAACAGGTGTTTTCAGATATACCATAAATTTTTAAATCATGACAGGAATAATCAAAAAGTTATCCATTCTTTTTTGCTCCTTCTTTTGTACGACGATGATGTACAGTCAGTTGGTCGTACAGACGACGGTATTGCCACCATATTCACCATATCTATCAGACTATACGACATATGGGACCAAGGTAGTGGTAATGGTAACTAATCCAACACCTACACCAAGGACGATCAAGTTGCTCGGTTCGATCACGGGCAATGGTATTTCGATCAGCATTCCTACTACTTTTATCCCGCCTGCACCTATTGTCATTCCATCTTCTGGGACGATACAGTTGACAGGAAATCAGCTTTCTCCCTATTATAATACAACAAATTTATTATTGCAAGGCATTACAGAAAGCCAATTGGTAAATGGTAATGGGCTGCCTGAAGGTAACTACCAATTTTGTTATCATGCGGCAGATTTTGCGACAGGAGCACCATTGAGTAGTCAAAGTATGGGATGTGCAAATGTGACGATCACACATCATGAGCCACCTTTTTTGCTACAGCCGATGTGCGACAAAGAAGTCACGTCTAAGACGCCACAGAATCTATTGTTCACATGGACAGTACCCGCAGGTGCCAATCCTATCAATATTGAATATGAACTCACGATGGTAGAATTGCTCCAAGGTCAGAATCCCAACCAAGCACTAGATGCTGCTACAGAACCTATTTTTTTTAGAAAAACAGTGTCTGTCTCTACCTATATGTACACGCAGATAGACCCTAATCTACAAGTCGGAAGAAAATATGCTTGGCGAGTGCGGGCAAAACCGAAACCAGGTAAAAATGCGAATTTTAAAAATAATGGTATCTCTGCGGCTTGCACGTTTAATTATGCACTTGGCCTTTCGTCAGGTGGTGGCGGTGGTGGAAATCAAAACCCAAATGCTGATCCAAATCTACCTAATGATGATAATGCTTGTTTTGCATCATGCGACATAGCTGAACCACAAA
>DAOLFJ010000178.1:0-9349 GCA_035326365.1 Saprospiraceae bacterium
ATTTTAGCTTCTTCCCGCTTAAGCAGGACAGGCTATGACAAAGTTCTAACGCATACTGCGGGTTAAAGATCTTTATTTTAACAGAACCTTATATTCAATTGGTATTTTTTTGTGTTTTATATCATTTAACCAATTTTGAGTTTTCTTAATTTCTTCAAGAAGTAAAAGATCATCTATGACAAATAAAAAAGCCTGACTTAATTTCTCAAGTCAGGCTTAATATTTTAAATCAAAAGAGATTTAATTATTTTTTCATTGCTACTGCTTCGTAAGCAGTTTTAAGAGCAGCAAGAGCAGCTTCACCAGCAGTTTTCAATTCTGCTTGTTTTGCAGTCCATGCTGTTACTTTCTCATTACCTTGAGTTACAAGAGTACTAAGTTCAGCAACTTGAGCAGCAACATCACCTTCGATTTTACCAGCAGCTAAGCCATCTTTAAGAGCAGTTACAGCAGCAGCTTTTTCAGACCACATAGTAACGAAATCATTCAATTCAGTTTGAACTGGAGCGTATGCATCAACAGTTGCAGCTTTGTAAGCAGCAGTTGCAGCAGTCCAGTTAGTTGCAGCATCACCTGTAAGAGCAGCTGTAGCAGCTTCGTCTAAAGTCATTGCTGAAGCAGATTCTGTGAAATAAGTTACATCTTTAGTTAAGCTTTCAGAAAAACCTGTAACTGCAGCTGTAGCAGCATCCCAGTTAGTTCCTAATTCTTCGATAGAAGCTTTGTGAGCATCAACTCCTGACTTACAAGAGAATAAAAATAAAGGTAAAGCGAACAATAAAAACTTTTTCATTTTTTTTTAAATTTTATACATGAATAATGACGCAAAGGTATGATTGAAAGAAATATGTAGTTAGTTTTTTTAGCATTATTTTGAGTTTATAGAATTGTATAAAATAGTGTTATATGTGTGATATATAGCGGTTTAGATATTAATAAAATATCAATTTGGTGATTGTTAACAATCTTTAACATTGCATATGGGAAAATTGGAGTGATATTTTATTCATCAAAACTCTTTTTGCATAAATATAACCTTTCTTTAACCTAAAAAATAATGTTTTGAGTTCTCAGTTTTAATTAAAAAGCTACCTTTGTCTTATTATTATAATATAGATACCAAATAATATTTTTGAATATGAAACCAACATTATTGATTCTTGCAGCGGGAATGGGAAGCAGATATGGCAAACTTAAACAAATGGACTCTTTTGGTCCCAATGGTGAAACAATCATCGAGTATTCTATTTATGATGCTATAGCTGCTGGATTCGGAAAACTTGTTTTTATTGTCAGGGATTCATTCAAAACTGAATTTGAAACATATTTCAGGTCTAAGCTTGATGGCAAAATTGATATGGAGTTTGTATCACAAGAATTAGATATTGTACCCGAAGGTATGTCCTATACAGAAGATAGACAGAAACCATGGGGTACTGCACACGCTATCTGGGTAGCAAAAAATGTTATAAAGGAGCCTTTCGGAGTGATAAATGCAGATGATTATTATGGTGTGGAAGCATATAGTCAACTCGCAAGTTTTTTGACAAATCAGCAAAACAAAAAAGATTTTGCAGTGGTAGCATATTATTTACGTAATACTTTGTCAGATCATGGCACAGTAAATAGAGGTGTATGTACACTAAATGGAGAAGGTCACTTGATCGATGTAAAAGAATGTGTAAAGATTAAAAGAGATCAGGATGGTATTATAAGATATCCTTTGGATGAAGGAAACGCCGAACTAAGTGAAGATACTTTAGTTTCTATGAACATGTGGGGATTTTTGCCTTCATATTTTGAATACTGTGAGTCTATGTTTATTGACTTTCTAAAGAATGAAGGTATGAAACTGACTTCAGAATTCTATATTCCTACTTTGGTAGACTATTTGATAAAAAATAATGTCTTGAATGTTTCAGTCATTGACACTGAATCAGATTGGTTTGGCGTTACTTATCAAGAAGACAAACCATTTGTAATGGACAAAATTACTTCATTAATTGAAAACGGTGTGTACCCTAAAAATCTTTGGTAATATATGCAAGATACCGGTAAATGGATCATATTAGTTGGTGTCGTTTTAGTCATTGTTGGTAGTATTTGGTATTTTCTTGGTGATAAATTAAGTTTCATAGGTAACTTACCAGGAGATATTAGATATGAATCCGATAATTTTAGATTTTATTTCCCGTTTACGACTATGGTACTCATTAGTGTTATAATAAATGTCATTATTAGGATTTACAATTATTTATTAAGCTAGTATTTGTCAATATCTAAAGTATATACATTAACCACCTGCTTTTTTGGTTTGTTTGTAACCCAAGTCTAATAATATTTTCAGGACTTTGTCTCTATGATTACCTTGAAGGATGATTTCATTGTCTTTGACAGCCCCACCAACACCACATTTTGTCTTCATAAGTTTGCCTAAATCTTCTAATTTATCTTCTGGTCCATTAAATCCTCGAATAAGCGTTACTTCTTTTCCTCCTCGTTGCTTCCTGTCTAAATGAATCCTAAGCTGTTGTTGGCTAGGTTGGAATTTATCAGTTATGTCTTCAGGCATTTCTGGTGCATTTTCTGGGTTTCCCATTTTAACAAAGTCGTCCCAATTTAATTTTACTTCTTTTTTATCAGTCATGTGTTTATGTTTTAGATATTGGAGATACGTTTCCAGTTGAAATTCAGCATTCTTAATATTTGCAATCCTAAGTCTTCCGTACCAATTGATGAATTTGCAAATATTGCCACGGCAGTGTTTGTTTCTTTAATAAATGCAACAAAAGCATTGTGTCCCGATGTCCTACCGGTATGGGTGATAATTTTAAAAGATTTCATGTCTATAGTGTGCCATCCATTTATAAGACCTAATCGAGCATTGAAGCCATCACTCTCCAATGCATTCGAGTTGACATCAAGGCTATCATATTTTAGATTTTCAATGGAAGGTTTTTTAAGGACTTCTTTTAAAAATTTCATCATATCATTTAAATTCATTTTTAAACCTTCAGAGGCTTTGAATGAATTAAATGACCAAGGAGCTACTTTTTTTTGTGATCTGTCATAGCCAGGTGAAATTAGGTTGGTCTTTTGTTCGGGAAAGTCTACAAAAGTATTGTTCATTTGATACAATGTTAAAATTTCTTCAATTAAAACATCATTAAACTTTTTCTTTGTAATATTTTCGATTACTATTTCTAGTAATGCATAATTTGTGTGGCTATATTCAAAAACATCTTTTTCTGGAATAAAATCTCTGTAAAAAGTTAATAAGTCTTTGCTGCTGTAGAATTCGTATGGATTCTGGATGTTTTTCTCTTTTCTACCAAAGAACAAAGGCCTTTTGGGCAAACCAGATGAATGATTTATTAAGTTTTCAATGCTGATATGGTTTAGTCTTGGATTTTGGTATTCGAATGGTAGAAAATCATTTAGCTTATCTTGATAGTTCAGCTTTTTTTTAGCTACTAAGGATTCAATGACAGCAGAAGTGAAAATTTTTGTAACACTGCCTACCTCAAATATGTCTTGTTTTGTTAGTAAAACGTCTTCATTTTTGCTTTTATAACCAAATGAAAAATAATAAGTAGAATCGTTGTCTATAATACCAATAACAAAACCTGGAGTGTCTTTAAAAGAGATTTCTGTGTCATACCTTATTATCTTATCGATTTCAATTCGCAGGTCTTCCCTCTGTCCGAAAGAAAATAATGACAATTGCAGAAGTAAACATATGGCTAATATTGATCTCAATGTATAAAATTAAAGCATAAATGTATCATATTAATTCAATGCAAACGGAAGAAAGCACGAAAAAAATCTTTAATTGCTAAATCTTCTGTCAGTGAGACTTAATAAAAAGGCTTCTAAATCTTCTTTTTCTTGTGTCGTAAAATTAATGGGTTTGAGTAGGGTAGTGTCCATGTTTATTGGTTTAGAAACAAATTGATATGGATCACTATAATACTCAATGACGTCCCTTAATGTAGCAAAACTTCCATCATGCATATAAGGTGCAGTAACAGCAACGTTCCTCAATCCTGGCACTTTAAATTTACCAAGATCATTTTGATTTTTTGTAACTTCATATCGACCTTTATCTTTGTATTTTTTTTCATCGTATAACCCAATGTTTTTAAACTCATCACCTGTAAAGTCAGGACTAAAATGGCAATCAAAACATTTTGCCCTATCACTCAAAAAAAGCTTCCTTCCTCTGATAGCTGCATCACTCATTTTATTAGGTAAATCATTCATCCAAGCATCAAATTCTGTATCAGATGTCTTCAAGCTTTCTTCAAAGGAAGCAATAGCAAGTGCCAAATTATTTTCAGTTGGCACTTCATTGTATATTTTTTTAAACCAAAAGGGATACTTAGGGTGTTTTTTAAGTCTTTCTACAACTTCAGACATTTTTGCATCCATCTCTAGGTTATCTTCGATAGGAAAGTGGATTTGATCTACTAAATCTTTTGCCCTACCATCATAGAAGAATTCACTGCGAGATGCCATATTCATGATAGAAGGTGCATTGCGTCTACCTATCCTATTATCAATACCTGGACTTATAGCTAGACTATCCGCAAATGCTAAATCCGGTTTGTGGCAAGAAGAGCAACTTACAGTGCTGTCTTTGGATAAAATAGGATCAAAAAAAAGAATTTTACCAAGTTCAACTTCAGTTTTGGGCTCGGTATTTGTGAATGACCAAATAAATGGAACCATCAAAACTACCATAACACTTAAAATTCGATACATAAAAAACTAGGTTTTTAATCACCGCAAAGATAATAAAAATGGTGTGTTATTATTATGATTGATATCAGTTTAACATAGCTTTAAAGCAATTTCCAAAACAAATAATCAATATTTGAAGTTGAATCTTTGTAAATAGTTTTTAAAAAACCTATTGAAATTAATAGATATAATATCTGATTTCATCAAAAAAGGAAAGAATCTTAAACACTCAAAATTAGTTATTTACGATGATGTGTTTTTTTAAATCAAAATTCCTTTAGGTATAAATATATAATTTTGTAATTTTGTCACTTTAAGTTAAAATAGAATATGTCACAAACAAACGTAGAAAGAATTAAATGTCTAATTATAGGGTCTGGGCCTGCAGGGTACACAGCTGCTATTTATGCATCGCGTGCCAACTTAGCACCAGTTTTATATACAGGTAAAGAGCCAGGTGGTCAATTAACTATCACTAATGATGTGGAAAATTACCCAGGATATCCTAACGGAATAATGGGACCACAAATGATGGAAGATTTTAAAAATCAAGCACTCAGATTCGGCACTGATATTAGATATGAATTAATAGATAAAGTCGATTTTTCTAGCACGCCACATAAAGTATGGTCAGAGACTGGTCATGAGATGCATGCAGACAGTGTTATTATTGCAACAGGAGCTTCTGCAAAATGGTTAGGTTTGGAGTCAGAGCAGAAACTTATGAATAAAGGTGTCTCTGCATGTGCTGTATGTGATGGTTTTTTCTTCAGAGGCCAAGAAGTTGCTATTGTGGGAGCAGGAGACACAGCCGCGGAAGAAGCGACTTATCTTGCTAAGTTGTGCAAAAAAGTACATTTATTAGTAAGACGTGATGAGATGCGAGCTTCCAAAATAATGCAAGAAAGAGTTTTCAAAACCGAAAATCTTGAAGTGCATTGGAATTCTGAAACAGAAGAAATCCTAGGGGAAGATAGTGTAGAAGGAGCAAGAATAAAAAACACAGTTACAGGAGAGACAACTGTTTTGCCTGTTACAGGTTTTTTTGTTGCTATCGGGCACAAACCTAATACAGATTTGTTTGAAGGGTGGATAGATATGGATAGTAATAAGTACATTAAAGCAGTACCTGGCAGAAGTCTCACTAATATAGAAGGTGTTTTTGCATGTGGTGATGCACAGGATCACATATATAGACAAGCTGTGACAGCAGCTGGCACTGGATGTATGGCTGCTTTGGATGCTGAGCGATACCTTTCAGATAAAGGAATCATTTAAATTAATTAACAAAACAAAATAAAATGTCCAACAAAAAATTCAGATCGGGTGTACTTTTTGGTGACGAAGTTACAGAACTTTTGAATTATGCCAATGAAAATGATTTTGCCTTACCGGCAGTTAATGTCATTGGCACAAATTCCGTAAATGCAGCCTTAGAAACTGCCAAAGCTGTAAATTCACCAATTATTATTCAATTCAGTAATGGTGGTGCAAGTTTTTATGCAGGAAAAAGTCTTTCCAATGATGGACAAAGCTCGGCTATCTTAGGAGGGATTTCTGGCGCAATGCATGTTCATACAGTAGCACAAGCTTATGGTGTTCCTGTAATATTGCACACAGATCACTGCGCTAAAAAACTTTTGCCATGGATTGATGGACTTTTGGATGCTAGTGAAGTACATTATGAAAAATATGGTCATCCTTTATATAGTAGTCATATGTTAGATCTCTCGGAGGAACCATTACACGAAAATATTGAAATTTGTAGAGATTATTTGACTAGAATGAATGATCTTGGTATTACACTTGAGATAGAATTAGGAGTAACAGGTGGGGAAGAAGATGGTGTTGATAATTCTGATGTTGATAGTAGTAGATTGTACACACAGCCTGAAGAAGTAGCTTATTCGTATGAAGAATTATTGAAAATAAGTGAAAAATTTACCATTGCTGCTGCATTTGGTAATGTTCATGGAGTGTATAAACCAGGGAATGTCTCTTTAAAGCCAATAATTCTCAAAAATTCACAAGATTATATCCAAAAGAAATTTAACACTGGAAAAAATCCTGTAAATTTTGTTTTTCATGGTGGTTCTGGTAGTAGTAGAGAAGAAATCAGAGAAGCAATCACTTACGGAGCAGTCAAAATGAATATCGATACTGATATGCAATGGGCTTACTGGGAAGGTGTCAAAGATTATTATGAATCTAAAAGAGATTTCCTACAAGGTCAAATTGGTAATCCTGAAGGTGCGGATAAACCAAATAAAAAGTACTATGATCCAAGAGTGTGGTTGAGAAGTGGGGAAGTAACATTTGTAAATAGAATGAAACAAGCATTTGAAGATCTTAATTGTCTGAATAGAAATATATAGTATTTTCCTTTCGGCGGAATAAAAAAAAAACCGTAGTAAACTTCATGTTCACTACGGTTTTTTTATGACTAATTGCTACTTACATTATTTATTTACCGAAAACTTTCTTTAAAAGGTCCGAAGTTCTTTGATTTACGTCAGTTCTGATACCTTGTTCCTTCACCGCTATAAGACTAAATAAACCATCAAGTCCTTTATTATTAACGTGGTCATCTAATGCAGGATTCATTTTTTTGACAAAAGGTAGTTTATTATAAGCATCTACTACAGTTTTCCAGTATGTACGAGCATTAACTTCGTCTAAACTAGCTTGAATAATAGGCATAAACTCATTATACAAAGGCGTCCTAGATGTTGACTCAAGGTATGTTGTGGCTGCGTTATCTGGACCTGAGAGTATTTTGGTTGCATCTTGGAAACTCATTTGTTTAATTGCATTTACAAAAATAGGCGTCGCTTTCTTTGCTGCAATCTCAGCTGCTTGATTCATTTGATTTATCAATTTTGTCTCCACATCTTGAAATCCTGGAACCATTTTGACTTTATCTATAACCTTCTGAGCGTCTGTTGGTATTAATATTTTATATGGACTTTCTAAATAACCCTTTTCTGCAGATAATTGATTTACAGCTGATTCGATACCGTTATTTAAAGCTTCTTTTAGACCTGCAGAAACATCACCTTCGTTTTTAGATAGCGAAGTTACGGAAGATTTAGCCTTGTTGAGCATGTCTTTGAACTGTGCTTGGGATGTAGTCACTGCAAGGAATAAAGAGAAAAAACTTAAAATTAAAATTTTCATTTCTTAAAGATGTATTTTATTATTAATGGTTTTATAACTAATTTTCTTAGGGGTAAGTTCAGTTTATTAAGTTAATATTTTTATAAAATGCTAAAAAGACTCTGCATGGTCAAATAATGATATGAAATAGACACATTTACAGGATGGTAAATAATTACTTTTTGTTAAATTATATTTTTTTCGATATGTATTGTTGCGCGATATGATATTTTGTGTACTTTTATGCCCGTTAATTACTTTTTATAACATAAATAATCGAGTCATGCGGATAGCTACAACTATTTTATTCTGTTTTTTACTATCATTGATGAATGCTCAGTCTTTGTCTTCCAATGAATTGCCATCTGAAAAACTGATTTTACCAGCTGATCGTGAAAAAATCAATATTTCTCATTTAAGTTATTTAAGCCAAGCAAAGCAGGTTGGCTCTAGAAATTCCTTTTCAATTTCTTTACCGATACGTGGTAAATCTATACTGTTTTCTGTTATACCAAATGAGGTTATTGATGATGAATTTAGGAGACAGTTTCCAGATATTTTAACGTATGACTTGATTGCTTTAGATGGGAGTCATTTAAAAGGTGCGCTTACATTAAGTACTGTGGGACTATATGCAACCATTTTAAATGCAGGTAAGATGATCAGTATTTATCCAGAAGATGTTAATAAACAAGGTTCCCATATTATTGAATATGGTGTTCAACCTGATTTGCCACAGCCAAAACAATTTTGTGGACATGATCATGATGCAGCAGGAAGTTCTGATTTAAAAACACCAAGAAATTTTGGGAAGAGAATGGGTACAACCATGGGTGATAGGAGATTTAATTATCGAGTGGCTATTGTTACTACTGGCGAATTTTATATTAAAAACGGAAATAATGATAATGCAGTAAGAACTGTTGTAGTTAATTCAGTGAATGCAATAAGCGCAATTTTTAATAATGAACTTTCTTATAGATTAACCGTAGGAACTAGAATTTTTATGTATCCAGATCCTAATACAGATCCATTTATACCGGATGGGGCTGGTGGACAAGGAAGAACAGTCCAAGCAGGGAATATAGTGCCTATGCAGTTTGCTTCAGGTTTATTTGATATCGGACATGTGTTTCATCAGCATGAAGACGGAGATAATTGGGGAAATGGTGGTGTAGCTCAGTTACAATCTGTTTGCGATAATTCTACATTTTTTGGCCCATTAAATAAAGCAAGTGCTTGGTCTGGAGGTTATTCAAACGTTGGAAATGGTTGGATATCATTAGCAACGCATGAATTCGGACATCAATTTGGTGCCAATCATACTTTTAATGGAATAGGTGAGAGTTGTACTGACGCGATTAGCGTGACCAATGCATATGAAATAGGAAGCGGAACGACCATTATGTCTTACAATGGTATTTGTGAGACTAATCAAAACATACCAAGT
>DAOLFJ010000179.1:0-1514 GCA_035326365.1 Saprospiraceae bacterium
ACCGATATGGAGATTTCATACAAACTCATCAAACAATTAAGAAACGAATTGTACGAAATTATGGCATTCCACACAGGTAGAACATTCGAAGAAATCGAAAAAGATTCTGATCGTGACAACTGGATGACAGCCACTGATGCAAAAGAATATGGACTCGTAGATGAAGTATTGGATAGAAACAATCCAAAAAAAGCAAAGTAAACATAGAATGTCAAAATACAAGGAAAATATAAAATGCTCGTTTTGTGGCAAGGATAAGCGCGACGCTTTGATGCTCATAGCTGGCATTGATGGTCATATCTGTGAAACATGCGTGGAGCAAGCATTTGATATCATCAGTGATGAGTTGAAAGTCAAAAAAAATGCTCCCAAAAAAGAAGAATTCGGAAAGTTGCCGACTTCTATCACACCTGCACAGATAAAAACATTTCTAGATCAATACGTTATTGGCCAAACAGATGCAAAGAAATATTTGTCCGTAGCCGTTTATAACCACTACAAAAGACTTAATCATCTCGGTGATACTGATGTAGAAATAGAAAAATCAAATATCATCTTGGTAGGTGAAACAGGAACTGGTAAAACTCTACTTGCTAAAACCATTGCTAAGTTTCTAGACGTTCCTTTTGCCATTGTAGATGCTACAGTTTTCACAGAAGCAGGTTATGTAGGCGAAGATGTAGAAAGTATGTTGAGTAGATTGCTCCAAGCTTGTGATTTTAATGTCGAAGCTGCCCAAAGGGGTATCGTTTACATAGATGAAGTGGATAAAATCGCACGAAAAAACGATAATCCATCTATCACGAGAGATGTATCAGGTGAAGGTGTGCAACAAGCATTATTAAAATTGCTCGAAGGTACAGAAGTCAATGTGCCACCACATGGAGGTAGAAAACACCCTGAGCAAAAGATGATCAAAGTAGACACTTCTAACATCCTATTTATCTGTGGTGGTGCTTTTGCGGGTATAGAAAAAGTAATATCTAAAAGACTGAATACACAAGTGATAGGTTTTAATGGTGATGACAAAGATCAGGTTGATAGAGAGAATATGCTTCAGTATATCACCCATCAGGATTTAAAACATTTTGGACTTATTCCTGAGCTTATTGGCCGTTTACCAGTCTTGACATATCTAGAACCACTTGATAAAGAGACACTTATAGCTATCCTTACCGAACCAAAAAATGCGTTACTTAAGCAATATAATAAGTTATTTGCATTGGAAGGAATCAAGTTAGAATTTGATAAAGAAGCCATTGATTTTATTGCGGACAAAGCATTAGAATATAAACTCGGAGCTAGAGGACTTAGGTCACTTTGCGAAGCTATCTTGAATGATGCCATGTTTGAGTTGCCATCACAGAATGACATCAAAGAGTTTATTGTCGATAAAGTATATGTCGAAGATAAACTGAATAAAAGTGCTATTCGTAAGTTGATAGCAGCTTAATCAGTTTAAGCATATAAGTATATAAAGCCACTTGAGATATGATTTTTCAGGTGGCTTTTTT
>DAOLFJ010000179.1:1614-9284 GCA_035326365.1 Saprospiraceae bacterium
AGAAAATCTGATGAAGATCCAAATTATGAATTGGGCGTTCCATTTGCATTTATTAATAAAAAAAATGATACCATTATTCCTGTAGGAAAATATTTTGCCACTTGGACAGATACCTTAAAGACATTTGCCATAGTTTCTAGTAATAAAGAAATGATAGGAATAGATAGAGATGATAATTTACTTTTTACTGTTTTTATCATTGACAATGGGCCTGATTATATCAAAGATGGATTGTTTAGAGTTATCCGTCATGGGAAGATAGGGTATGCAAATAAATATGGAGAAGTCGTTATCCCTTGTCAGTTTGATTGCGCCTATTATTTTGAAAATGGAAAAGCAAAAGTATCCAATAATTGCAAAACCGTCAAAGATTACGAATACCACCGTTGGATAAGTGATGATTGGTATTATATTGATAAACAAAGGAATAGGATAGATTAAAAAAACTAAATAAAATCTGATTACAATTTTCTATAAAAGTAAAAAATGTTATTACCTTTGTTATAACATAGCCTTTTCAACATGATACAACAAATTAGAAAAATCGGAAACTCATCAGGGATTATCATTCCAAAGTCCATGTTAGACAATTGTAAGATCTCCGATACTGTCGAATTAGAAGTAGTAAGAGATATGATTGTAATCAAACCTATTAAGAAAAAGAGAAGAGAAAATTGGGATTTATTGTTCAAAGAAGCCAATAAAAAAAATCAAACAATAGAAGAAGATTTATTTAATGGAATAACTAGTGAATTTGATAAGAATGAGTGGTAGTTCCAGAAAAATAGAGCGATTTGATATTTGGACGGTTAGTCTTGACCCTACGATTGGAAGTGAAATTTCAAAATCACGTCCTTGTGTAGTGATATCAACCAATGAGATGAACAACAATCTAAATACCGTATTGGCAGCACCTTTGACGCACACCATTAAGCAATACCCTACAAGAATTCCTATAAATATCCTTAACCAAAATGGAGAAATAGCTCTCGATCAGATAAGAGCAGTGGACAAAATGAGATTTATACAAAAAATTACAACTTTATCAGATATAGACGCACATCTCGTCTGCGAACGGCTTCAAGAAATGTTTGAGTTTTAGTTTTTTTAAAAAAAACTCAGACGTATTATTGTCTTTTTCCAGAAGTTTGAATCTTTTCTAAGTTGTTATTACCTGTAGACGATCCAAACTAAGTTCACCGAAACGTGAAGAATCATATACCAGAAATAAGAAGTCAATGAATTCCTTATCATCCCCCTATTACATTAATTATATTTATACATTTCATAATAAAGATAAATATTCATTATAATTATTTTGCTATATTTTTGTGCTGTATTTAATCACATTTAAATCAACAGAAAATGAAAAAGTATATTTTAAGTTTATTAGTCATTATTCAATTTATGAGTTGTGCAGTGGTGCGACCTGGTGAAATAGGTGTAAAACAACGATGGGGCAAACTGTCTAATAAAAGTTATGATGAAGGCCTTGTGTGGTTTAATCCCATCACTACTAAGGTGGTAAAAACTAACATCCAAATTAGTGACATCGAGCTTTCGCTAAGTCTTCCGAGCAAAGAAGGTATGAGCGTGGTATCACAGATTTCCATTCTATACCGAATCGACAAAAAAATGGTCCCAGAAGTAATTAGCAACATCGGTCTTGGTTATGAGAATATCATTTCTAATGTATTCAGATCAGCTGCTGCTGATGTATGTGCTAATTTCTATGCTAAAGATATGCACTCAGGAATGCGATCAGAGATAGAACAATCCATTAAACAAAAAATGGACGAAACATTACTCAAACAAGGAATCGTAGTAGAGGCTGTCCTGATGAAAAGCATACAATTGCCTTCAGGTCTATCTAGTTCTATCGAACAAAAACTCCAAGCAGAACAGAATGCTATGAGAATGGTATTCATTCTGGAGCAAGAAAAACTAGAAGCCGAGCGCAAAATAATAGAGGCAAAAGGTACTCGAGATTCGCAGAAAATATTGTCAGAAGGACTTACTGATGAAATCATTAAAGTAAGAAGTATAGAAGCATTTATCGAGCTATCTAAGTCTACAAATAGTAAAATCATCATCACAGATGGTAAGGTCCCATATCTCGTTGAGTAATAAATATTGTATAATAAATTCTTTAATCAAAATAACAAATTAAAATCAAATTTTATGACAAGAATCACCGTAGCTAAAGGCGATGGTATAGGTCCAGAAATAATGGATGCCACCATAGAGATCATAAAAGCAGCAGGCGCTGAGATCGAAATCGATGAAGTAGAAGTAGGCGAAAAAGTATATCTTGCAGGAAATACTGCTGGTATTGCCGCCGAATCATGGGATATCATCAGAAGAAACAAAGTTTTCTTAAAAGCACCCATTACTACACCTCAAGGTGGTGGGTATAAGAGTTTAAATGTTACCACCCGTAAATTTCTGGGATTATATGCAAATGTAAGACCTTGTATGAGTCTCCATCCATTCATCAGCACCAAGCATCCTGTGATGGATATCGTCATCGTAAGGGAAAATGAAGAAGACCTTTACGCAGGGATAGAGCACCAACAAACGGATGAAGTAGTTCAATGTCTGAAATTAATCAGTAGACCTGGATGCGAAAAAATAGTAAGGTATGCCTTTGAATTTGCAAAACAGCAAAATCGCAAAAAGGTAACTTGCTTTACTAAGGACAATATTATGAAGCAAACAGATGGTTTATTCCACCAAGTCTTTGATGAAATAGCATCAGAGTATCCTGACATAGAAAATGAACATTGGATTATTGATATAGGTGCTGCAAAATTGGCAGATACTCCAGAAGCATTTGACGTGATCGTAACACCAAACCTTTATGGCGATGTACTTAGTGATATTGCAGCACAAATCACAGGGAGTGTAGGTCTAGCAGGATCTGCAAATATTGGGGAAGAATGTGCCATGTTTGAAGCTATCCATGGGTCGGCTCCCAGAAGAGCAGGAAAGAATCTAGCCAATCCATCCGGACTTCTCCAAGGAGCAATTATGATGTTAAATCATATAGGACAGACATCCGTAGCTGAGAAAGTACAGAATGCATGGTTAAAAACATTAGAAGATGGGATCCATACATACGATATTTACAAGGAAGGTACAAGTAAAAAAAATGTAGGTACAAAAGAATTTGCTCAAGCTGTAATTGCAAACTTAGGCAACAAACCTGACATGCTGAAAGCAGTATCATACTCCAATAATGTAGCCCTCAATCTCCCAATTTACAAACGAAAACCTTCAGTACCAAAATCATTAAGAGGTGTAGATATATTTGTGCACTGGAGTGGTACTAGTCCGGAATCACTTGCTGAAAAGATAAAACGAATAGAAACGTCAAATATCAAACTGTCCATGATCACAAATAGAGGTATAAAGGTATGGCCAGATGGATTTAGAGAAACCTTCTGCACGGATCATTGGAGATGTAGATTTAAACCTGCATCAGCAGAGACCATAGCAAATAATGATATAGTGACGTTACTTAACAATGCTATCCATGAAAATATTGAGACCATAAAAACAGAAAATCTGTATGCATTCGATGGTAAAGATGCATTCTCTCTTGGACAAGGCCAATAATGTAATTTATCTTCATTAAACCAATCTATTAAAACCAAATCTTAAAAAACATCACAGATGAACATACCATTAGTACAAGGGAATTTCAGTTCCACGGATTCTTTTGAATTATTGAATCAAATGGTGCAGCTTAAAGTTAAGTTTCACGAAAATAAGATATCAAAAACAAGTAATGAAGAAGATATCAAGTATAGGGAAACAAAAATAAAGAGACTGCAACATGATCTGATGGAACTTAA
This sequence comes from Saprospiraceae bacterium, assembly GCA_035326365.1. Classification (GTDB taxonomy): domain Bacteria; phylum Bacteroidota; class Bacteroidia; order Chitinophagales; family Saprospiraceae; genus OLB9. Next base: position 5,472 of record DAOLFJ010000179.1, read on the forward strand.
AAAGTATATAGATGACTGTAAAAGTCCTTTATCTGTCGATGTACAGGTTAAAATAGAAAAGTCAAATTAGAAGAATGAAATCACCAAAATAATTTTCAAATGAACACATCAGAAAAATTAATCTTAATAGACGGTAAGTTTGATCATGAAGAAGCAAAAAGCATATTGATGAATATTTTTGCTACCAAAATTCAGTTTCATGAATTAAAGAACTTTAGCGCACAAGAGCGGAATGGAAAAGATGATGAAACAGCCATCAAAAGAATTCCAGAATTAAAAAAAGCAATGAATAGTATAGAATCTCTACTAGGTGAAGCTAAGTCTAATAATAAAAAGTTGATTTTAAAATCAGAAGTTAATTTTTCTTTCACAGATGAATAAACCCAATTTGTTTAAAGATAGGAGTCTACTAATAGCCACCAAACATAAGAAGGAATCAGTAATGGCTCCTTTATTAGAGGAAACATTGGGTGTCCGATGCTTCACGGACTCAAATCTTGACACAGATTTACTAGGAACCTTCACGGGAGAAATAGAACGAAAAGATGATCCTTTGACGACTGTAAGAAATAAATGTCTTATGGCATCAGAGTGCACAAATTTTGATCTAATTGTAGCTAGTGAAGGTTCCTTTTTTCCGCACCCGTTGTTTCCATACACATACACAAATGTAGAGATACTGTGCTTTATGGATTTAAAAAACAATCTGGAAATCATAGCTACAGAGCAAAGCAATGAAACTAATTTTAATGGTCAAATTATAAAAACGCCCAGTGAGTTAAACAGTTTTTGCAAACTTGTAGGCTTCCCCACACATGGATTAATACTCAGGAGATCAAAAAATGATATCATAGGAATAGTAAAAGGGGTAATTAAACAAGAAGAACTTTTAGGATATTTCGACTACTTTCTGGATAATTATGGTGAGGTTTTTATTGAAACAGACATGCGCGCTATGCATAATCCCACTAGACTAAAAGCCATTAAACTTGCAACAGAGACACTCATAAAAAAAATAAAAAGTTGTTGTCCTACATGCCATACACCAGGATATGATGTCACAGAAACTTTACGTGGCCTGCCCTGTGAAATGTGCACCTACCCTACCAACGGTATTAAAAGTCTAGTGTACACTTGTCAGAAATGCTCATATACCGAAAGCGTAGATTATCCGAATGGAATAAAAACTTCAGATGCTATGTTCTGCGATATTTGCAATCCATAAATCTGTACTTAAATAAAAAACGAGAATATTTCATTATAAAAACTCTTTTCATCATACATAAATAAAATCAAATAATGATACTTAAATTCATAAATACATTTCTATTCATTTGTGTCGTTCTAACTGTAAGCAACAGTCAAAAAGCAGTCGACAATAACATTGAAAATAAAGTCTTTTTTGACATTAATGACGCATTAAAAGATCCCGAAAAAGTCATAAGATTAGATCTCAGCAATCAGTCAGTTATCATTCCTAATGACGTATGGCCAAAGTTTAAAAATTTAGAGTTCCTAAGTTTTAAAAACAATCATCTCAATGAAATACCGACTGAAATAGGGTCACTTAACAAATTAAAAATGCTTGATCTGAGTGGAAATGATTTTACGGTCCTTCCACAGTCATTTAGTAGTTTATCAAATCTAAATGAACTCTATCTAAATGATGAAACTAATTTCCAATTAGACAAAAATATTGACATCATTAGCGCGCTGCCACAGTTAGAATTTCTCAGTCTTCGCAATGATCATTTTAAAGAAATACCTACATCAATAGGTCAACTAAAAAACCTTAAAACACTCGATCTAAGTGGAAATGATTTCAAGATGCTTCCTAAATCATTAGGCGGATTACTAAATCTAGAAGAGTTATATTTGAATGATCAAACAAATCTAAAGTTAAGTAAAAATATTGAGATCATCAGTCTTTTGCCAAAATTAAGAGTGTTACATTTAGAAAATGACAAACTCAGTAAATTACCCAAAAATATTTCAAAATTAGCTCATCTAGAATCTCTTTATTTGAATGATAACAATTTTCGAGAAGTCCCTTTAGAAATAAAAGGCATCAACCAATTGAAATATTTAGATTTAAAAAATAATAAAATTAAATTGGATGAACAGGATAATAGCATCAGTAATTTTGGTTACCAAATAAATTTTTAAAAGTCAATTTATATGACCACTTCAGAAATCCAAGTTGTAGAAACAACAGTTTTAATTACTATATATATCATTGTTTTTTTTGTGACTAAAACCGTCATAAACAATACCTTAAAAAATGTCCAACTTCAGCGAGCCAGAAGAAAAATAATCATCAAGGCAATACATCTTTTTACCACCATTGCGGCTTTGATTCTATTAGCTGCAATTTGGGGCTTAAAGCAAAATGAGATTGCTGTTTTTGCAAGTTCTGTTCTCACCGTCATAGGTATAGCCTTTGTTGCGCAATGGTCTTTACTCTCAAATATTACTTCAAGTATAATCCTTTTTTTTAACCATCCTTTAAAGATTGGTGATCAAATCAAAATATTAGACCGAGAATACCCATTCGAAGGAGAGATATCTGATTTGACTTACTTTTATGTTCATTTAATAACAACTGAGGGAGAACTAATAACTATCCCCAACTCATTATTACTACAAAAAGCGGTATCTGTAATTGCTAAAAAATAGTATATTTTTGAATGACCAATAAGGTCAATACTGTTCGTACCAGCTGAATTTATTATGCACAATTTCGGATTTTTGTAAAGTCAGGTGGTCTAAAAAAGCTTGAGAAACAGGAGCATGTTTTTTTTCTTTTAACCATATCAAACTCCAAGTTGTGGTGATCGGTAATCCTTTAATAGGAATAATATGAATTTGATTTAATTGCAATTCGTTGCCTATACCTATCAGTGGCATGATAGAATAGCCGAGTCCCGCCATGACAGCTTGTTTGACAGCCTCATTTGATGTCAATTCCATTTTCTTTAAAACTGATATATCGTTCTGTGCAAAAAACTGCTCCATTGTATGCCGTGTCCCTGAACCCTTTTCCCTAAAAATAAGAGGTAATTGCTCAAAAATTTCATTGACCTTCATTCCCTTTTTAAATTTTGTCTTGACACTTCCTACCAAAAATAATTTATTCTGAAGTAAGTCCAATTTTTCGATGTTTAGATTATTGGGTAAGACAGAAACCAAAGCAGCATCTACTTCATTATTTTCAAGACTTTTGATTACCTTATTTTTATTAGTAACATCCATTAATAATTCTATACCAGGATTTAGATTCATGAATTCAGAAAGAAAATAAGGCATGACATATTTGCCTGTAGAAACAACTGAAATTCTCAACTTACCTGTTAATTGTCCTTTAAATGCAAGTGTTTTATAATTGATAGCATACACCTGATTTATGATATTTTCAGCAGATACCGCTATTTCTCTACCGAAATCTGTAATATATATTTTACGACCTACGACCTCTGTCAAAGGAATATCAAACTGATCTTGGAAGTTTTTGAGCTGAATAGAAACAGCAGGTTGGGTGAGATGTAATTCTTCTGAAGCCTTGGTAACACTCTGAGTTTGTACTACTTTCAGAAAAATTTGCAATTGATTTAAGGTATAATTCATAAAAACTATTTATATTTTAGATTACAAAGTTAAATATTTATTTATGAACTACACAAGCATTTTTTCCATTTTAATTATGTCAAAGTAAGAGATTAATCATTTGTACAAACAGATTATGGCGACAAAAATGTAGACGGAAACGCCGAACACCGTTTTAAGAAGTAGGCAAACACAAAATATAATTTTCAT
>DAOLFJ010000544.1:0-1909 GCA_035326365.1 Saprospiraceae bacterium
ATGGTACATTTGGCGAAAGCCCAAAATTATCAGCAGCTATGGGACAAGCGTATTGTGAAGGTTTTCAGTCCGACATTTGGGGATCAAAAAGTGTAAATGCCATGGTCAAACACTGGCCGGGCGGTGGTTCTGGTGAAGGTGGAAGGGATGCACACTATGGTAATGGTAAATTTGCAGTATATCCAAGTAATAATTTTTCAGAGCATCTTATCCCATTCATCGATGGTGCCTTCAAGCTCAAAGGTAGGACACAGATGGCTTCCGCAGTCATGCCTTATTATACCATTTCTTGGAACCAAGATCCAAAAAACAAAGAAAATGTAGGAAATAGCTATTCAAAATACCTGATCACAGATCTATTAAGGACGAAGTACAAATACAATGGTGTTGTGTGCACAGATTGGGGCATCACAGGCGATCAAAAACATCTAGATCAATTTATAGATGGTCGCTCTTGGGGAGTGGATAAGCTCACTGTGGCAGAGAGACATTACAAAATATTAATGGCAGGTGTAGATCAGTTTGGTGGTAATAATGATGCAAAACCTATCGTCGAAGCTTATCAGATGGGTGTCAAAGAAATCGGCGAACAAAAGATGCGAGCACGAATGGAAGAGTCAGTAGTTAGACTATTGACCAATATATTTAATGTAGGTCTTTTCGAAAATCCGTATGTCAATCCCGTAGAGACTAAATCATTGGTAGGCAAGGCCGAGTTTATGAAAGAAGGATACGCAGCGCAGCTCAAATCCATCGTCATGCTAAAAAATGAAAATAAAGCCTTACCGATAAAGGACAAAAAAACAGTTTACGTACCCAAAAGATTTGTTCCGGCAGGGCGAAACTTCTTAGGCGCGCCCTCGCCCGAAAGTGAAGATTATCCAGTCAATATGAATGTGGTGAAAAAATATTTTAACGTCACCGATAATCCTGATGAAGCTGACTTTGCATTGGTCTACATCGAAAGCCCAAAAACATCAATTGGTTATGATAAAAAAGACTTGGAACAAGGTGGCAATGGATATATACCTATCAGCCTTCAGTATGGTACATACACCGCAACTGAAGCTAGAGCCGTAAGTATAGCAGGTGGTGACCCAATAGAGAATTTTACAAATAGAAGTTACAAAAATAAAACAACGATTGCTTCCAACCATACAGATGCAAAGTTAGTACAAGATACCCATGAAAAAATGAAAGGTAAGCCCGTAATAGTCTCTATCTTAACGAATAATCCTATGGTTTTTAGTGAGATAGAACCTTATGCCGAAGCAATTTTGATCAATTACGGAGTTCAGGATCAAGCCATATTGGAGACCATCAATGGGAATGCTGAACCTTCAGCAAGGCTTCCTATGCAGATGCCCCAAGATATGATTACCGTAGAAAATCAGGCAGAAGATAAGCCTTACGATGTAAAACCGTACAAAGACGAAAATGGAAATGTGTATGACTTTGGTTTTGGATTAAATTGGAAAGGTGTGATCATGAAAAGTAAGGAATTCTAAATTGTACAAGGAGATAGAAGGGTTTTCTTTTGGTTTAATAATTAGAAAATGAGTCCACTCCTAAACCAAAAGTTGATTGATAATCAAACATTTTATACCCTGACCCTACAGAGAAACGTTTGATTATCAAAGTAGCGGGGATCAATGTTTTCCAATATCATCATTAAGTAAAAAACATTTTAAAATAGTAAAATGAGTGAATTAAAGTCAAATGCATGGATATTTTTATTGCTATGCTTTCAATTGTCTTCATGCAATGGACAAACCAAGGAAAAATCGACCAATGATCCCGTAGAAACAGTGACAAAAAATCCATTAATTTACAAAAGTAATACAACATTTCCACAGATTCACACCAATCTAAATGGCATGGTAAGGGAGTTTGTTAGGTCCATGTACCA
>DAOLFJ010000545.1:0-1909 GCA_035326365.1 Saprospiraceae bacterium
AATTTCAACAAATACACTTTGACCTGACGCTAAAGGCAACAATAAACCACCATTTGCCACACTTAAAGTGAGACTTGCTCTGCCTCCCCCGATATCAGTCCAATCAGAATCATTTAATTCAAAACAATTAGGAATGTAGTCTGTGATTACAATATTATCAGCGGGAACATTACCTTGATTTGTAATTTGAATTTGGAACTTAGCTGGGTCTCCCGCCATGACAGTATTCTGTTGACCTGGAGCTAATGTTTTTATTAAGGCAAGGTCAAATACTTCATCTCTGTCTTCAACTATTTGAATAGTCTCAGGATCATGGTCGTCTTCATCATCCGTACCATTTCCATCCAATTGATCGTCATCTCCATATGGATCATTGGTATTGTTATTATCTGGACTACTATCTACATCTGTAACAGGATCACCGTTACTATCAGTGGCGCTTTGTACCTCTGAATAATTTGTACTTGTACCTATAGGACAGTTATTTAATGTAAAACTAATAGGCACTTGTACGACACTTCCTGGTAATAAAGGCGCATCTAATCGAGTATTCTCAACAGTTAAAAGATGACTCGCAGTATTATTACCATTATTAATCCAAGATGGGTCAGTTAATACAAAACATGGAGGATAATAATCCACTACATTTATGTTATCAGCACTTATATCACCTTGATTTACGACACTTATTAAAAATGTGATCAAGTCACCATTTTGTACTGAAGAAGGCTGACCAGGTGCAAGTTGTTTGATCAATGCAAGATCAAAATCACCAGGTGGTACAGCAACTACTGTTACCAATGCTGGATCATGATCATCTTCATCACCACCTTGCTTACCATTACCGTCTATAAAATTGTCTTGTGTATAAACGTCATTTGTTCTGACATTATCTGGTGTACTATCAACATCAGGCCATATGTTACCGCCATCATCTGTAGCAGCTCCGATCTCTGACCAGTTAAAATAATCACCAGCTGTACAACTAAGTACTTTCAAGTTGATATCAACTGTAACAGATTGACCAGAAGCTAATGGAGCAGACAATCCGCCATTGGCCACACTAAGAGTTTTAATAGCTCTGTTGCCATTTGTACTAACCCAATCAGAATCAAATAATGTGAAACAAGTAGGAATATAATCTACCACTTGTATATTATCAGCACTGAAGGTTCCTTGGTTGAACACTTCGATACGGAAAACTACGACATCACCTGCAGCCACTTGTGCTGATTGGCCTGGTGCCAATTTTTTAGTTAATGCTAAATCGAATACATCTTCAAAAGTGGTTACTAATATTTGCTCTGGGTCATGATCATCTTCATCACCGCCTAGCTTACCGTTACCACTTACAGAATTATTCGTAATGTAAGTATCATTATTTAGCTCATCGTCTGGAGTACTATCTATATCTTCAAGGTTCTCTCCATTTGGACCAGTAAATTGGCTAACTTCGGCCCAGTTTGTCACTATTCCTGAACATGCACCTACTGTGAAAGATATAGGTACAAACACAGATGCACCTGGTGCCAAAGGCTGCGTCAAAAAGCCATTTGCGACACTCAATGTTCTAACTGCAAATCCTGAACCAACTGTTGTCCAGTTTGCGTCACTTAATGTGAAACAACTTGGTGTATAATCCGTAATTTCAATATTATTCAAAGGAATAATACCTTGGTTTAATACTTGAATTTGGTAATTTACAGTAGCACCCGGCTGTACAGGGTTTGCTTGCCCTGAACCAAGTACTTTTATAAGTGCTACATCTGCATATACCTGGATCTGAACTTGTGCTGGATCATGATCATCTTCGTCAGTAAGTGTATTGTCACTTCCTGGAGTACCTGTTCCATTTCCAGTGATAACATCGTCTGTATTACCATTAACGATACCACCACCGTCATTTCCA
>DAOLFJ010000180.1:0-9250 GCA_035326365.1 Saprospiraceae bacterium
AACTTATAAATTCCTTTTCTATCAATGTCAAATTGTAAGCATGGATATCATCATAATATTGTCTGACAACTTGATTAGACAATTCTATGGCTTGTAAATACTGCATAAAACCTGATTCTCCATTTTGATATGTAGTCAAAGCTGTTTTGATCAATAAGTCCATATTTTTTTTATTTTCATCCTTATAAAATCTAATGGGAACCATCAATTTTTCTAACTCAATGTCTAATCCTTGCTGCCTAGATGTCAAGACTCTTTTCACATTTTCACTTGAAGATTGCGAGATTTGTTTGGATAATAATGCCGAAGATATCGATGCTTTTTGAGCTTTATAAAACAAAGGAATTCCTAATCCTATCTGTCCGCCCCAAAGACTTCCCGTACCTTGACTACTTCCTCTGAAAAACTGCAATTGCACGTCAGGAAACAGTTTCGTTTTTTCCAAAAGGTAAGCCTGCGAAGCTATATTTTCATTAGACTGAACTAAGTCTAGCATGGCCGCAGATGACTTTGATTGCAACCCTATATTTTTCAACGTATAATTGCCGTTATTTTCAATAATCCATTCATTATCTGCTGTTTGTATGATACCGTTCAATGTTTTATAAGCTACTTGAATGGCATTATTTAATTGAGAAATTTCTGTTTTAATTTGCTTAGATTTGGTCTCAGCGGTCAACTTTTCCACAAGATTGGTTTCACCATTTCGATACCTAGATGCAGCTATAGCAGCAAACTGTGTATAAAGACTATCCACTTCTTTGAGATTATCCAAACTTGCTTGAAGATATTCTATGGTTTCAAAGGCTTTGTGGACTTCCTTTTCCAAATAAATGGACTGCAAATGTTGGTATTTTTGCTGATATTCATATTCAGATTGGTATAATTTCTTTTGATGGCGATAGACCGTAGGCAATGAAAACTGCTGCTGAATACCGAATACATGTAATGGTCCTGCGGTCTCAAGAAAGGGCAGATTGTTTTGATCGTAACTGTAGTAAAATTGAGTTTTGGCAGGATCAAAAGCAGAAGAAATTTTCGCTTTGGCTTGGTCAGTCATAAGTGTGGTACTCCTCAATGCTGCGTTGTTTTTCACAGCAAGTTCGATGGCATTTTCCAGCGTGAGACTTTGTTTTTGTGCCCGTCCTAAAAATGGAAACAGAAACAAAATCAATATTAAAATCATGGGTTGTACATTCATTTTTTTAGACTTTTTGTCAAAAATCGCGTATAACACCGGCAATACAATTAAGGTCAACAAAGTAGCCGTTATCAATCCACCCACAACGACGGTAGCCAAAGGTCGTTGTACTTCAGCACCTGCATTGGTAGAGATCGCCATAGGCAAAAATCCCAAAGCAGCCGCACTTGCTGTCAATAAAACAGGTCTCAATCGCTGTTGTGTACCCAATATGATTCTTTGTTTGATATCTGTCATACCATGTGCTTTTAACTCTTTAAAATGTTCTATCAGTACAATACCATTCAATACGGCAATACCAAATAATGCAATAAATCCAACGCCTGCGGATATCGAAAATGGCAAGTCACGCATCCACAATAGCAATACGCCACCGATAGCAGAAAGTGGAATAGCAGTATAGATCAATAAGGCATCTTTGACAGATTGGAAGGCAAAATATAATAAAACAAAAATCAATAATAAGGCTATGGGAACAGCAATCATGAGTCTTGTGCGCGCAGACCTAAGATTCTCAAATTGGCCACCATAACTGACACTATACCCAGTGGGTAGATCGACTTTAGTATCCACAATTTGTTGTACATCTTTGACCACAGATTCCAAGTCCCGATTTCTCACATTAACACCGATGACAATTCGTCTTCGAGTATTATCTCTAGATATTTTGGCAGGACCTTCGGTATAATTTATTTTAGCAACTTCTTCTAGCGGTATTTGTCCGCCATTAGGTAGCGGAATATAGATGCGTTTGATATCTTCAATATCGCTTCTTTTTTCTTTGTCAAAACGAACTACCAAGTCAAATCGCTTTTCCCCTTCAAATACACTGCCTGATATTTTTCCTGCAAATGCCATGGACATGATGTCGTTAATATTCTGAATATCAAGGCCATACTTCGCAATTTTAGGACGATCATACACAATGCCCATTTGTGGCAATCCTTCCACTTTTTCTACAACGATATCAGACGCACCTTCCACATTGTCTATAAGCTTTTTGATTTGTTGCGCTTTTTTATTGAGGACGGTTAGGTCTTCGCCAAATATTTTGATGGCCAAATCAGCACGTACTCCTGTTATCAATTCATTAAATCTCATCTCTATCGGTTGTGTAAATTCGTATTCGATACCAGGAATTTTGGATGTCAATGCTTCAGTAAATTTGTCTGCTAGTTCATCTTTGGTTTTGGCCGTTGTCCATGTTTTGATAGGATGCAGTTTGATGATGATATCACTTTCTTCCATCGACATTGGGTCAGTTGGGATTTCTGCGGCACCGATACGACTGACCACTTGGTTTACTTCAGGAAATTCCTTGAGAATACTTTCTATCATCGTGGTTGTTTCTATTGTTTTGGATAGCGACGTACCTGTCTTTAAAACGGGTTGGATCACAAAATCTCCTTCGTCCAAAGTAGGTACAAATTCGCCACCCATCGTAGAAAACAGAATACCTGTCAATATCAAAAATGCAACTGCAAGCCCTACAACTACCTTTTTATATTCCAATGCCCAAGTAATCGTAGGCGTGTATAGCTTGGTCAAAAAAGCCATCATTCTCACTGATATATTTTTGGGATCTTCTTTCACACCCTTGATAAACAAAGCAGAAACTACCGGAACATACGTAAAACAAAGCAACATCGCGCCTATTAAAGCAAATGAAAACGTCATCGCCATGGGTTTAAACATCTTGCCTTCTACACCAGAAAGCGATAATATAGGTATGAATACAATGATGATAATAATCTGCCCAAATACAGCAGAGCGCATCATCTTGTGCGAACTATTTAGCGTAATTTTATCAATAAAACCTTGTTTCTGATCATTTGGCAAAAGAGAAATTTGATCTGCTTTTGTCATCATTTGGAAAGAGATATACTCCACAATTATAACAGCTCCATCGATGATGATACCAAAATCTATGGCACCTAGACTCATCAGATTGGCATCTACACCAAAGATGTACATCATCGACAATGCAAATAGCAAACTCAACGGAATAACCGAAGCCACTACCAACCCTGACCTAAAATTGCCCAATAACAAAACAACTACCAAAATGACGATCAAACATCCCAAAATCAAGTTTTCCGTAATGGTAAATGTCGTTTTTGCGATCAACTCACTACGCTCCAGAAATCCATTGATAAATACGCCTTCGGGTAGTGAAGATTGAATTTCTGCAACTCGCTTTTTAACATTATTGATGACTTCACCAGAATTGGCATCTTTGAGCATCATGACTTGACCTAGTACTTTTTCGCCTTCACCATTTGCCGTGATGGCACCGAAGCGATTGGCTGCACCATATGTCACAACGGCTACATCTTTGATGAGAATAGGTGTCCCTCCTCTGTTATCCACCACAATGCGCTCAATATCTTCTAGCGAACCCACTAGACCTTCACCACGTATGAAATAACTTTGATTGGTCTTTTCGATATAGGCACCACCTGAGATGCTATTATTCGTCTCCAATGCCGAAAATATTTGTTGAATATTGACATTCATAGCGTGTAGTTTTTCTGGTAGGGTGGACACTTCATATTGTTTCAGAAAGCCGCCCCAAGTATTTACTTCCACCACACCGGGAATACCTGACAATTGTCTCTTGACCACCCAATCTTGGATAGTACGTAGATCCATGGTCGAATATTTATCCTTAAATTCGGGTTTCACGTCTAGAATATACTGATAAATCTCACCGAGACCTGTAGAGATAGGTCCCATCTCCGGCGTGCCAAAACCAGCAGGAATTTTCTCCGCAGCCGTTTTTATCTTTTCTGCGATCAATTGTCGTGGCAAATACGTCCCCATATCATCCTCAAAAACAATAGTAACCACTGAAAGTCCAAACTTTGACACCGACCTCAGTTCCTTCACACCAGGCAGATTGGCCATTTCTAGCTCTACGGGATAAGTGATAAATTGCTCTACATCTTGGGTAGCAAGGTTACGTGAAGTAGTGATCACCTGCACCTGATTATTGGTAATATCTGGAACTGCACCAATTGGAATATTCATCAATGCATACACACCGAATCCCGACATGATGGCGACAAACAAAAAAACTAACAGTTTATTATGAAGACTAAATCGAATAATATGCTCGATCATGGATAAGAAATTTTATGCCACAAAGGTAGGTCAGTATAAGATGCGAGCTAAAAAAAAGGACTTAAGATTGGCTTAAGATTGGGGATAAGGTTGAGATTAAGGTTGATGTTAAGATTAAGGCTGAGGTTAAGGTTGAGATTAAGGTTAAGGTTAAGGTTAAGATTAAGGTTAAGGTTAAGGTTAAGACTAAAGTTAAGGTAAAGGTAAAGAAAAGCCTAGGCATTGCAAAGTAAGACCTAGACGTTGCAAAGAAACACCTAGACGTTGCAAAGAAACACCTAGACGTTGCAAAGGAAGGTCTAGACATTGCAAAGGAACGCCTAGACATTTGCTGGCGCAAGTTTGCAACTTGTGCCTTTCATACTTACCCAGAAGTTTAGCTATACCGATCCAAGTATTTCTACCTACACAATAAACCCGTATTTATACGCTTTTTTGCTAGCTAGTATTGTATTATGTTTGCGCTGTTATTTTTAAGGTGTAGGTCCGACATTTTTGTATCTGAAAATGAAGACTGAAAGAGCAAAATAAAAATTAGTAAAATGTATTGTGGTTTGTGATGGAGTTTTGGGTTTGTTTTGTATGTTTGTGGTGGTGAATGAGGTTTAGATAAGCGATTTGTACTTTTGGCTTAGAAAATTTGTCTTGCATAATATGAAATAATGCAAGTATTCTATGCTTTCTTAGCAATGATCAAACGTACAGTAAATGTTTAAAAACGGATCTTATTAACAAACTTTTTTATAATAATTAATTTAATATGCATTGTAAATCAGATAGTTATGACTTTAAAAATGGAAGAGCAGTTTCGTCTATTATCAAGTTACCCAAGATATTAAAATGAAGACTACTACAAAAAAAATAACGACAAATACAAGGGTAATTAAAGACCTTTTGACTAACTATCGAGATACTTTTCAAGCATTTCGGGAGCTAATCAATAATTCAATACAAGCGGATTCTAAAAATATAGAAATCAATGTTGAATATACGAACTCTGCAAGTATTAAGTCACCAATTAAAAGTATAGAAATTAAAGATGATGGTTATGGAGTTCCGTTTAATGAGTTTGACAACAGAATTCTTGAAATCGGAACTATGGCTAAACAAAAAGGTCAAGGAATTGGAAGATTCAGTTCACTACAAATTGGTGAACTAATGCATATTGACACAGTTGGATTTGACAAGACTAAAAATCAATATTCAAGGACAGAATTCAGCATTGACACAACAGACTTTAATAACTTACAACTCGAAGAAACCGAATTTAAAGTAGATTACGAATACTTATCTAATAAAGTTAAAACATACTACAAAGTTGTAATTGAGCAACTCCATCACAACAAACAAGAAAAAATAGCTAAGCGAAATTCATTGAATGAAAACTTTCTATCAAAGAATATTAACCAAGCAATTTTTGAACATTATCCATATGAAATTTTCCATAGTACTGTAAAATTCATTGTTAATGGCATACAGCTAAAAAGAGATGATTTTGTTATCGGACAACCTGGTAAAAATACAATTGAATACAAGGACAAAAAGGGAGAAAGCCATAATCTGAATTTTTATTTTTATAACATTAAATCATCACTTAACAAGGTCAAAGTTTTTTTTCAAATTGATAATGCAGGCTTAAAAAGTGTTGCACACGAATACACATATTCATCAGATTGGTACACGCCAGATTTAGGTACTTGGTTCATTTATATAGAATCACCAATACTCAATTCAGACCTATTCAGGAATCTTGACCTAGAAACTCTTGGTGAAGTAGAAGTTAAAAATCTAAAAGACACAATTAAAGAAACTATCAATAATTTCTTTAAAGCTAAAAATAAAAGGTTTGAAAAATTCATAGCAAGTCTAGAGAAAGATAAATATTATCCATATCAGAACAACGATTATCCCGCCTCACAATCACAAGAAATTTTATTTAAAAAAGTAGCTTATCTTCTAGAAGACGAACATAAATTAATTCAGAAAAATGACAAAATAAGAAACTTTCTATATCCTCTACTTGACAAGGCAATAGGAAATGGAAATATTGAATACATATTTAAAAAAGTTCTAAAGTTGTCAGATGAAAGCTTAGAAAAATTTCATCACTTGCTAGAAAAAACTGATTTGGAAGATGTTGTACATTTTGCAAGTGTTGTAGCTGAAAAGACAGAATTTTTAAATTTCTTACAGGAATTAACTTACGGAGATATTTCAAAGCATATAAAAGAGAGAAGTCAATTACATAAAATAGTGGAAAATCAGCTATGGTTATTTGGAGAAAACTATAATGGAACTCCTAAACTATGGTCAGATAAGAGAATTGGCAACATTTTAGAAGAATTGAGAAAAGAATACTTTGATTATGAACCAACTGAAGGAGACAAGAATCTTATTGAATTAGAAGATAGTGGTTTAAATGATATTACTGATTTATTCTTTTTTAATGAAAAAATCACAGATTCAGGAGAAAGAGAAATAATGATTGTAGAACTTAAAGCTCCAAAGTGTGCTATAAGTGAGAAAGAACTAAACCAAATTAATAGATATGCCTTTACAATTGAAGATAACGCTGCCTTTCCAAGCGATAAGGTCAAATACAAACTTATTTTAATATCTTCAAAACTTACGAAATTTGCTAAATCTCAAACAAAATCGAGAAGAGAATCATATCCTGATAATCCGTTTTTGTATGAAAAGAAAGTTGAAAAGAATATTGAAGTATATGTAATGGAATGGGCAGAAATTATAGAGCAAAACAATAGAAAACTTGGATACTTATCGAACAAATTAAGCGTAAAAGACAAGAATGTCAAAGAAAAATTTGAGACAGAATATGCGGAATTAATTGACGAAAAAATATCAGCACAATTAAGACTAGTCAAATAAATACGTTGGTAAAAGCACCTACAAGCAAGTGTGGGTTCAGTGGTTTTATGATAGTGAAGTGATAAATTTAAGTTCTGTACTTTTAATAAAGTTCAGTGCTAAAAGCGCAACATGCTTGTAGCTGCGAAACGTTATGTCATAATTTTGAAATCGAAAAAAATCAGCTAAGTATAAAGCGAATTAAATATTAAAAAGGTTATATCGATTTATAAGTACAAAAAGCAAAATAATAGTAATTATCAAATATAATATTCCGACTACAATAAAGCTATTCCTTCTTCTTTCGTTTTCCTTGGAAGCTCTAAAACATAAATCAACAACAGGTGCAATATTCCATTCAAGAGTACTAGAATCACCATTACTTATACTCATTAAAACATCAGGTAGACGTCTTTCAAATTCTTTTTGAATAAGATCTTTATCTCTTCCTTTTAAAGCCCCCTTACCCCTCCAAATAAAATAAAATTTAGAACTTCTTGAATCGAAACTTCCAAAGTCCATATTGCGCATATCTGGTTTCCAATCTGCTGATGCTAGATGATTTTCAAAACTAGCAGGTAAAAACAACCTATCACGAATATCGTACTCAACTTGCCCTGAAATAATGTTTTGTATAGATCCCATCAAATCAATTTGAGCTTCTGTCGATTTTACGAGTACTCTACTTTTTCGATCTTCAACCCCAATTAAAACGAATTCAATAGGTGACTTAAAGCTAAATATCTCCTTGGATCTCATATTATATTCCTTGGAACTCATATTATATTTTTGAAGAAATTAAATTAATAAGAGTAACTAAATCGTCAGGAAATTTATTACTGTAATGCGTACTTGTAATATCAATGGAAAACCCAAAATTTTTCCATCGAGTAGTAACATCAGAAAACCAATTTTCTAGTGTTTTTACATCAGTCGCATTCTCCCATAAATCTCTTTTGTTTAGTAAAAAGTGAATATATTTTAGACTAGATAATTTATTATCTTTTTTAAGAATTGCTTCTAATTGATAAAGAAAATTATCATGTTCTTTTATCCGATCAATATTTGTTTCAATTTTCTTATCAGATATGTTGTGATCTAATAAAATAATGAGAGAAGAAGCATATTCAGCGACCTTAAACTGTTGGTAATATTGAGAACCATCACCATCAATTAATGCTACATACTTCTGAGGCACTGACTGCAGCACAAAAACTGTAGCATATACTTCGCTTGTTCTCACATTTTCTGGTGGTTGTGAAATAAGACGCTTTACTAATGTACTTTTTCCTGATTCGGAAGCTCCAATTATCCCTAATCTTGAAATAGGATCTGATAAATTATTTAAGACTTTTAAATCGACTTCTTTACCTACCAATTCATTGGGTTCAACAAGCTTTGCAGGAAAACCACTTATAGCTGCATAAACTAATGAACCCGCTGCAACCAATCCTCCAGCTATTGCCACTGCGGGAGCGGACACAACTACACCTCCAGCAACAATTAAAGTACTAAAAGCACCAACAATTCCACTAGTTTTACCCAATTCTTTAACTATATTTTCACCCCAATTCGACAAATTTCGTTTAGCCATCAAATAATATTTAAGAGATTTACCGCAAAGATAGTAACTTACAACAAATTAAACTATGCATGACAATGCATAAAATGTTCATTGCTAGCAAAAGCTCGTAACGCCATTTATGCAAAACGTTCCTGCACTTATTAAAAATAAAGCATTAAACTATAACATTTCTTGAATTAGCCGAATCAATTTTTAAATGAAAAAATTAAACTTTGACTTCCTTGAACATATGGAAGATTGCTATCATAAAAGGAATCAATAAACTAATCCCTAAATTTCCTCCCCAAAACTCCCAAAGCCAAGCAAACTCTCCCGCCAATATGCCCAAGTATGTCCATCATATCGCACCCGATGTGGTATAAAATAGAAATAATTATTGACTACTTATACCCTAAAAGGTATAAATTGAAAACTTTACCTTATTTTTGTACCCTAAAAGGTATAAAATGAGCTTAAGTGATTTTGTCAAAGAA
>DAOLFJ010000546.1:0-1905 GCA_035326365.1 Saprospiraceae bacterium
GATCAGGAAAAATAGTGTAGAAAAAATGGTTAAGAATATGTACAATCTGCATGGTTTCGTTGCTGGTCAGTCAAAAGTAATCATATTACTAGATGGTGTAAATGTAAGTCATATTACCCAAATTTTAAAATCCTATTCTTACAAAATAAAAAAAACAGATGTTCAATACTCAGCGTTTCTTGCAAAACGCGACAAGATAAGTATAATTGAAGAAAAACTAAATAACCCTTTTCTCTGTTGAAGCACTAAAATAGACAAGAAATGAAGAATAAAATTATCACTAGCTTTTGGGGTACCCTTTTGTGCATCCTGTTATCATCATCTCAGCAACCCGATATTATATCTGGAAAGGTTATCGGAATACATGATGGTGATAGTATTACCTTACTCACAGAAACTAAAACAGAAATCAAAGTACGCCTTGAAGGTATCGATTGTCCAGAAAAAAAACAAGATTTTGGAACCGTCGCAAAACAATTTACATCAGACTTAATATTTTCGAAAAATGTAACGATCCAAACTACAGGCAAAGATAGATTTGGTAGAACCTTAGGATACGTTTTCTTACAAGACGGCACAAATTTAAATGAAGAATTGCTAAAAGCAGGTCTAGCATGGCATTTTGTAAAATATAACAAATCAGCGCGCTTAGCCCAATTAGAATCAGATGCTAGATCAAATAGAATAGGATTATGGCAGTTATCGACCGCTATACCACCATGGGATTTCAGGAAAATTAAATCATAGAGCTTATATTGAGTTATATTTTAATGGGTACCGAAATTCATTTCGGTAAATAATACAATTTATTATTCCACGTTTAACTTGTAAACTTGTTGGAAGCTTCACAGTTTCAAGATTTGTATTACTTTTGCAATTCAAAATCATACCCATGAAAATTTTTATTTCAATACTTGGCCTTTTATTTTTTTCAAAAGTCCTTTTTTCACAGCCACAAATACCCATAGATAGCGTATCTTCCTATGTAAGCAAGGTTGTAAAAGTATGTGACAAAGTAGCCGGAATATTCGTAACAAAAGGAGAGAAACCAGTCACCTACCTAAGCCTTGGAGCCGACTACCCAAATACAAAATTGACTATTGTCATCTTTCAGAAAGACTTAATCAATTTCCCATATCCACCAGCGGACCACTATAAAGGACAAAATGTATGTGTGACAGGGGAAGTGGGTGTTTACAAGGAAAGATATCAGATTATTTCTAATAAGCCTGAGCAGATAGAAGTGAAATAGATATCTATTCTTACAAATTGAATTTCATGTTTGCGCCACATTATGTAAATCACAATAAATTATAAAATGTTAGATCAAGACATTTACCAGAAAACAATATTATTTGCAACAGAAAAGCATCACAGTATAGGTCAGAAAGTACCAGGAACAGATTTACCGTATTTAGTTCATTTAAGCAATGTTGCTATGGAAATTATATTTGCAGCTCATAACACCGATGATTTTGATACTAGTTTTGCGGTTCAATTAGCACTCCTTCACGATACCTTGGAAGACACACCTACAACTTATGACGAATTGTCATCTGTTTTTTCAATCCAAGTTGCAGATGGTGTTCTAGCTCTCTCAAAAGACAAATCGATTTCAAAAGAAAACCAACTAAATGATAGCATACAAAGGATATTATTACAACCTAAAGAAGTTTGTAGTGTCAAGTTAGCCGACAGAATCACAAACCTACAACCACCACCGCCACATTGGTCTAAAGACAAGATTGCCAAATATCACTCACAAGCAAAGTTTATCCTTGAAAGTTTAAAGGGCTCTAATCAATACTTAGAAAATCGTCTAGCATCAAAGATTATAGAATATCAATCTCACTTTTAAATCCCCATCATGCTCCAGCACTCTTCCTTCCTTCACTCATTGCATTA
>DAOLFJ010000181.1:0-9239 GCA_035326365.1 Saprospiraceae bacterium
ACAAGTCAATGGGAACTAAGGTTAAGACTAAGGTTAAGATTAAGTAGATTCTCAGCCTTAATAAAGAATAACGCTTTCATAATTGAGGGGCCCTTACAGAAATGTATTGGCTCCTTTTTTTTTACCCTTCCGATTGGACGACTTTTAGGTATCCTAGGTGTTTAATGTGCTTGACTAAATAGCTAGTTCGCCGAAAAATCGTTCGACCATAAAGGGAAATAACTCTTAGGTATTCCACCTGTTGCTCATTTACTAAACTAAGTAAAGCTGCTAAATTGCTACATTACATATGTAATAATCCTAAAAATGGGGGTGTAGTAAGAATACATGGTTTCATAGCCAACAGTTTAATCCAAGGGCTATAATTTTTGCAACATCAAGGTGTTTCTTTGCAGGGTCAGTGTGCTTCTTTGACAATTGCCAAAAAAAATACAGAAGGAATACAGCTCTATGTTTTTTAAGATTGGTTGTATGCAAAGCAATAGAGGGTTGATGTGAGCGAGAATGGATTAATTGCTGATTTGCTTCGTTTACAATAGATCTAAACTATTGTTAAAATTTGTGGGGTTTCACAATTTAATGATATCTTTACATTTAATTATTGCTTTTATTTTTTAAAAATTATCCATACTTATTATCTCTAATATTAATTAATGCACTGATTTGTTGATAAATTAACTGTTTTCAGATTGATAGGTCAAGATGTATTTAGAATTCCTATATCCTTTACGTGACAAAAGACATTAAAAAATACGACTTTAAGACCGGTCTTCCACAAGAATTTGAAATTGTGGACTTGACAGAATTGTATACTAAATCGAAGCATATTCTGACGCAAGTACACAGGGCGGGCTTTTATCACATTATTTGGTTTGAAGATTGCCATGTGACTCATTGGGTGGACTTTGTACCTATCAAAATAAAGTCAAAGTCCCTATTGTTTTTAAATAAAGACGTCGTTCATCGTTTTGATGACAAAGAAAAAGTAAAAGGTAAAGTACTTTTATTTACGGATGGTTTTTTTTGTAAAACAGAAAGTGACGCCAAGTTTTTGAGACAAAGTGTATTGTTTAATGATTTATTGGAAGTTTCTCCACTGGAATTGCAAAATCAGACTACCAGATACGATACTATTTTACAATTGATGACCGAAGAAATAGAAATGGTCAAAGATGGATTTCAATCCGGTATTTTGCAAAACCTACTACACACTTTTTTACTCATTTCAGAGAGAGAAAAATTAAAACAAAATTTTACCAATATAAAAAAAGATGCTGACCTAGACTATGTATTACTATTTAAAGATATCTTGGAGACTAATTTTGCAGACCAAAAGCAAGTGAAATTTTATGCAAAAGCACTCATCATTACCGAAAAAAGACTGAATCAAGCAACTTCAAAAGTTTTTGGGAAGACACCCAAAGAGATCATTGATAATAGAATCGTTCTCGAAGCAAAACGTATTTTAGCCCATACGACCGAAAGCATCAAAGAGATAGGATATGGTTTAGGTTTTGACGAACCTACCAATTTTATCAAATACTTCAAGAAGCACGCTTCAGTTACCCCAACTGAATTCAGAGAACAAAATTAATTGGCGTAAAAGTATCATTCAAAGGCGCTTTTCTACCATTTTCATTTTGGATAAGCATCGCATCTTTGCAGCGTAATTAAAGCATTCGAAAAATTTCGAAAGCATGCTTTAATCATTGTGATAGTTTTAATAATTGGATTATTTGTATCAGCTCAAAATATAAAAACCCAATTAAAAAATAAGAATCATAAAATGGAACAAGAATGGTATAATCGGCAATAAGTTTAAAGTGATTTTGGTCAAATGGCATTCCAACTACATTTTGTAAGTGCGCATCAATTGATCTTTGTACAAATCTTGCCAAACAATCAATTTGGCAGGTCGGAAAAAGTAAAAATACAAATGGTGGAAATAAAACCAAATGTATATATGGTGTATTGGAAAGAAAAATCAGGCACTATTGTTGCGCATCTGGAAGACTTTCAAAATGAAATAGTTTATACTAACATCACTTCTCCAGACCAGATATTTGTGAATTTGAAAGGTATATTAACAAAAATAAATACAAACAATATGGACAACAAACAAAAAGTAGTCGATTTATTAAAGTCGCTTGAGACAGGTGCTGCTGAGCCTGTGGGTTACATTAATCCAAATAAATACATTCAGCACAATTTAGGCGTTGGTGATGGGCTTGCAGGTTTTGGCGCAGTGTTGCAAGCATTACCTCCAAATTCTGCAAAAGCAAACACCGTTCGTGTTTTCCAAGATGGTGATTATGTCTTTGCACATACTGAGTATGATTTTTTTGGGCCAAAAGCAGGATTTGACGTCTTTAGGTTTGAAGATGGCAAAATTGTAGAACACTGGGACAACCTTACAGAGATTACGCCACCAAACCCTAGTGACAGAACCCAATTTGACGGAGAAACCAAAGTTTCAGATATCGATAAAACCGAAGAAAACAAAAACATTGTAACAGGTTTTGTAAATGATGTATTGAAAGATGGAAAAGTCGAAAAATTGACAACCTACATCAATCCTAATAAATATCTACAGCACAACTCTGGTGTGGCCGACGGCTTAGATGGCTTAGGAGCGGCCTTAGATTATTTTGCCCAAAACGGATTAGTAATGATATACGATAAAGTACACAAAATCCTGGGAGAAGGAAATTTTGTACTAACTGTAAGCGAAGGCAAATTTGGAAAAGGAGACAACGTAGCTTTTTATGATTTGTTCCGTGTAGAAAATGGTCAAATTGTAGAGCATTGGGATATTATCGAACCAATTCCTGCCCAAGAATATTGGAAAAACAACAACGGCAAATTTTAATTTTTCTGAGAGTGTAAATAAAAATCTTTTTGTCCAAAGCCTTTCGCATTAATTTGTGAATGGCTTTTTGTTTGATTTCCTACAAATTTCATCTTGATGTCTTTCGTAGCCTTTAACTTTTGGATGTTCATTTACAGCTTTGTGGATGATTTATGCTAAAAATGATAGTATAAATAGGTGACCATCATAATGGTTATTATAATATTCCTTTTTTGTACTTTTGACTTTTAGTTAATTTGATGCGCTTTCAATCCCTAAATACAATGTATACTTAACGACATAAATTGCGAAAAATCCAAAAGTAGTAATAATTCTACCTTAATGCCATACTATTTATTAGGTTATGTAGAATTAACTTTTATAGATTTGTGCCATTAATAGCATACATATAATTATTTTGTAATATGACTTCTGATCTTGTAAAAATTTTGATCGTAGACGACCATGACATCGTTCATTCTGGACTTAAAGTTTCTATCACAAAAACTAATATTCCAGCAGAATTAACAAAGGCCAAAAACGGAGAGGATGCCGTAAAATGTATCAGAAGTCAACAGTATGACTTGATCATCTTGGATGTTAACTTGCCAGATACGGACACCCAAAGTCTTATGAAGTTGTTTCTCAATAGTAACCCCAAACAAAAAGTTTTGGTCTTTACTATGAGTTCAGAAGAAGTATATGCAAGAAGGTTTTTAAAACTAGGAGCAAAAGGGTTTGTCAGCAAAACAGCTGAAATGGATGAAGTTATTAAAGCCATTCTTATAATTCTGGAAGGGAAAAAATACATTACTCAAAAATTAGCAGAATTACTTTCGGATGACCTTATGGAAGGATTTACTGAAAGGAGCCTTGACATACTTACTGATAGAGAAATGGAGATTATGCAGCTTCTCATAAAGGGTCTAGGTGGTAAAGAAATTTCTAATCAACTAAGTTTACATCCATCCACCACAGCTACATACAAAGCAAGGTTGTTTCAGAAATTAGGCGTTAATAATGTATTAGAACTTAGAGAAGTTGTAGAGTTTTATAAAAAATAACCCATCATTTTAAACTTATAATTATTCTTATCTTAGAGCTTCTATACTTTAAAGATAGATCCAAAAAAATTGTCTAAAAGTTTAATTTGGCAACTTTATTACTACAGTTGTTCCAATATTTATTTTAGATTTGATATCGATCTCCCCTTTTAGTTTTTTGACTATATTATTTATAAATGCGTATCCTAATCTATAGCTGTCTTTTCTAATATTATTGGCTTTATAGCCATCAGATAAAATTTGTTGGATATTTTCTTTAGTCATTCCTTTACCGCTATCTGTACATCTTATATAAGTCCACTTTTCATCCTGATAAGCATCAAAGATGATTGCACCTGATTTCGAGAATTTAATACTATTATCTAATAAATTGTTCATAACGATTTTTACTAGTTGTTTTTCGCAGAAAAATACTAGTGTCTCCGGTACATTGTTTAGAACTTGGATGGTCTGAGATTTTATCTTTTCGTCTTGATCATGAAAGGTGATTATGTCATCTACCAATTCGTTAATTATGCAATCTTCGTAATGGAGATTTTCGTTGTTTTGTGATTTTATATAATTGATAAATTGAAACATAAATTGATTAATTTTCCTAGTGGTAATTGAAACATCAGCGATCATTTCCAGTTTCTCTGGATCAGATATTTTATTCCAAATACTTTTAATATCTTCCGTTACATTTTGTACAATTTTCATTGGCGCCTTGATGTCATGTATCAAAACAAAAAAGTAAATTGTTCTGTTCATTGGTTGCCTTAAGGGTTACATTGGTTTGATTAAGCTCATAAGTTCTATCTTGTACCATGTTAGATAATGCTGATTTTTGTCTTAAAATAACACGGTTATACCACAAAGAAAATAAATACATCCAGCCCATCGTTATGAGTAACATTGATGTATAAAACCACCATGTCTGGTAAAAAAATGGACGAACCATGATTTCAAGGGTTTTTGATGAGATATTATACAAGCCAAATCCAGTTTTCTTGCGAATTTCTAAAGTATATCTTCCATACTTAATATTTTCAATTTCTATTTCATGAGCTTCATTAATTTCTTGCCAACTATCATAATGACCTACCAATCGATATTCTAAAGATAGATTGTCAGGATGACCGTAATAAGGTGACCTGATTCTTAATCTAAGTTTTTTAAAATCAGGTTCTAGTATGACTTGGTCATCAATATTTTCGACAATCATTGTATCTACCCATATTGACACAATCTGAATAGGCGCTTTGGGTGTTTGTGCTTTTACTTTATTAGGATAAAACTGTACCAGTCCATTCATACTACTCAAACTCATCAGACTATCGTATGTCATAATACCAGGATTGAGACATCGTCCATTGAACTCATTGGTTTCAAATCCAAATGACTTATCGTAATAATGAAAATAAATGTCGTTTGATTTTTGTCGAATATAGTTTATGATATCTGAAGCTAAAACCTGAAAAAGTCCTTTGTTTGTAGGTATCCATATGAAACCTTGATCATCCTTCATAAAGGTATGCGTAAATTTCAAATAGGATTTTTTGTCCAATGGCATTGCCCTCATTTGCCCTTCATAGTATGCAAAAAAGCCATTGCCATAAGTACCTGCAAGATACATATTTTCTCCAAGTTTAAACACATGTTGAATATCCAGATTTTGACTTTGTAAGATAGTGTCAAATGTGTTTTTGTGTTTATCATATTGTAAAATGCAGCGCTCACTTACTATCCAAAGGTATTGGTCTGAGTGGTCATAAAGTTGCCTTATATTATTGTTTTGAAATTCGTTATTTACTGATATTTTTTTGAAAGATTTATTTTTGTCAAATTTATATAAGTCAGTTTCAATGGCAAAATAATAATCATTATTTTGAGTTCCAGTAAAACATTTGAAAGAATTGTATTGCTCTGGCAGACTGTAGCTATAGGATTTTTTGGTGTCATTTTCTTTTATGCTTATGGTTCTTTTGTCAATAATAGAAGCATGAATTTTTTTATCGGCAAAGACCAAAGCGCGATTATAATGGTAAGTTGGCCCTATTCTGAATAAATTTTGACTTATTGATCGATCTTGCTTATACCCAGTACCAGTCACTATTTCATTATTGGGCAGGACAGCTTGGCTATAAAACACATTATTGTATTCATCAAATTTATCACTATTTGATTTTTCAATATTATTAGTGACAAAATTACTTCCAGTCACAATAAATAGTCCTTTGTTCTGTGATCCAAATGCAAAGACATCATGAACACTGTCATAATCTGCCACGAATATTTTGTCTTCAATGTGATTGATAGGCACATAGTTTATGTAAATTTCAGAATGGAGATTTTTGCCATCAAAAGAAATGCGATAAATTTGGTGATTGTCAGAAATGAACATGTGATCCCCTCCCGTAAAGATTAGACCTGTATATAAAGATTTATCTCCAAAGTTTATATCTAAATTAATACCACTCTGAGTTATATACTTCCATTCTTGATCGTTTTTATGTCTTGCATAAATATCTTTGTTTTTGTATAACTTAAAAATATAATCCTTGAAAACAAAAAAACTATATCTTTTCTCTTCGAAATCCAATTCATTTTGAACAAATGTAACATCATTTTTGCCATCCAAAGTGACCTTGTTATCCTGTCCCATGAAATGGCTTAAAAAGTAAAATTTGAATATCGCACTATCTAGTGCATGTTTATCGTGACATATCGATGGGAATAAATATTCATGTGATGAGCTTCCATAGTTGTTTATTTGTGAAAGAGATTGGCTGCCTTTTATTTTTTTGTAAATGTTTGTATTTGCATCACAAAAATATATATTGCCATTAAAATCTTGAAAGGTATAGTCGATTTTTGTAGTTTGCTTTATTCCATTTACAGGTATGAAATGTACCCCATCATAGATAACCATACCTGATTCGGTAGCTACCCATAAGAATCCTGACTCATCAAATACTAGTTCTTTTGCACTGTTTTGGGGAAGCCCATTTTCATCAGTATATTGGAGTACTCGAGAAGCAGGGTATTTAAACATTTGCGCATCTGTAATTCCTTTGATAGTTACTATGATAAAGAAAATAAGAAGAATTCTACCCATTTGTTTTGCGAAATATGCAACAAAGTAACTATAAAACGGACAAATAATATAATGTACTAAAGCACACTAACTGCAGTTTGAATTTTTAAATTTAATATTTACTTAAATGATAATATGTAAATCAATAATATACATACATTTAGTGATAATTCATGTAAAAATTGTAGTTAAAATACTACAAATAAAATACTAATGATATAAAATGGCATTTTTAGATTTTAGCATACAAAAAAGATTTTAATAGCAATTACATAAAAGCTTTTTCATTTTATGCTTATTTTATTTTAAGACAATTATAACAACAAAGCATTATAAAAAATAGACAAATGCCTACCCATTTACACTGTTTTAACTTTATGAAATTTGCTTTGTCGATGGTATTTCAAAATTCAAATCCATTGATATTTTATGTTTAATTAATTTAATATGTCGAATAAATACTTAATTATTACATAAATTATCTTACAAACTGAAAAATTCAAAGTACTCATCTTTGCCAATTATTTGGATGGATGTATAAAATGGAACTTTCGAATTTGATTTTTACATGTACAGTCTTGATATCTGATGATAATAAAGACAGAGATTTATGGTTGAGCCAGTTGACAGATGTGTTTATTTTAAAACCTATTTTTGCATGTAATAACTTATTGATTATAAGGCAATAAAAATTTAAACATACTCTTATTTAACAGTATAGAAATCAATTCCCTACAATTGATTTCTGATCCAAACAAAAAATTGTGTGGCCTTATAAGTAAAGGCCAGCAAATATTAGTAAAATGCTATATATCTTTTATGGTCTTTCCTAAAATGGTATAATCATTTACAAATGAAGTTGTAAAGCTTTTAATCGAAAATCAGTTTTTAATAAGTGAAACATATATAAAAGTAGATGCAATATCATAGGGATTCGTACCTATGGATAAATTTATAAAAATAATGGGTTTGGGATAATGACCTAGATAGTTAGAAGTTGATTGATTTTAAGATACTTTGAAAGTTTGATAACCAAAACTACTTTCAATAATCTTTAACTCTAGTCATCATTTTTAATAACCATTTTAATATATATAAGATCTTAAAAAGTGGCCTAAGTACTCTTGATGTGGATGAACCTAACCACTTCAGGCAGTCACACAAGATCTTGTTGTTGAGTAATAGAACATTTTATTATAATAGTTGGTGCAGACTATAATTATAAAAGTATTTTTTTTAAAACCTAAAAATTTGAGAATGAAAATTTTGTACAAAGTTTTTAATGTATTTCATTTGATTGAAATTACATTATCAAATCAGCGCACAGTAATCGGAAAAACAAAGTATAATTTTTTAGCTTTGCTTTTCGTTACGTTTATGCTACCAAATGCCGTTACTTCCCAATGTAACTATATGGGCGCTTTGGCAGAGTCTGAACTAAACCTAATTAAGACTAGACAAATAACCAATGAAGTAAGATGTAATGATGGTTCAGGAAATCCTAGTGAAAGAGTATTCTACATGGAGTGCTTGTTAGATTACTCTCCTTATGGGTCCGGAAGCAATAATCAGAAATATTGGCGAATCATTTCAGGTGGTACATTTAAAGAATATTGTGATGGATCAGCACATATGAATATGCGGGTGCAGAATTTGAGAGATGCTAACTATAAATTAGATATTTCAATCATTTTCAAAGGTAGAACTAATAGTCCGCCGAGTGGAAGTCCATTTTTTGACGGATGTGTAAATAATGCGCCTGATTGGTATTATTATACAAGTATGCGAGGCACTTTAGTAGGTGTTGATGGATTAGCTGGTGGTGTTGTCACCTTCACAAGAAAAGGTCCAGCATTTCAGATAGGAACTGGCGCTAGTCAATATGGTTATAATTACGGTGCAAGTGGATGGTTGGATTATACTATTATCAGTCACCCTAATGCCTTTAACTTTAGAAATGATCCAGATGTATCTCCTTGCGGAGGCGACTTAAACTTTTATCTTAGTGGAGGGAATCTAGGTTCTACAGATTGTCCATCTATTTGCCCTAGTACTCCTACTACTCTGACAGCTTATCCAGGTGGCGGTGCGCCAGGATACACATACTCATGGAGTAATGGATTAGGCAACACAAAGAACGTAAATGTAAATCCATTAAGCACTACTACATACATAGTCACAATTACCGATAGTAGAAATTGTTCAGCTACAGATGCTGTCACAATTAATGTAAATCCACAATTAACACTTT
>DAOLFJ010000182.1:0-9235 GCA_035326365.1 Saprospiraceae bacterium
GTCCCTTTGTGAAGGCAATAGTACAACTATCTCTATCGAATCGCCGCACAATCAACTAATGCTCGATAATGTCAGCATCAGCAGCCCGATAACACTTACTGAAAGTGGTGATTTTCTCATAACTGGTACGGACCAGAATGGATGCATCACAGAAAAAGAAATATCCATCACCATGCATCCCAATCCTGAAGTCTTTACCCTTGATATTATAGATACTATCTTTGTGCCAGGATTGGCTTTACCAGTTACTTATGATGGTGATATCGATACGTATCGTTGGTCTCCTAGTATATCTTTGGATTGTGCAGACTGTCCTTATCCTACACTACTCGCTGCAACCGAAGGCATTTACACCATCTCCATAGAAGACAAAAACGGCTGTAAAAACGAAGCACAACTTCGAGTTAGCTTCCTAGATTCTAAGCTATATGTACCCAATATAATTTCCAATCATGCCTCTGATCCAGAAAATCAAGTATTTTATGTCAAAGGCAACAACGCTGATGTCTATACCTTATCAGTGTACGATCGCTGGGGCAATCAAATATTCTACAGGAAAGATGCAGCAGTAAATAATAGAGATGATGGTTGGAGTCCAAGAGGAAAAGTAGTCTCTGGCGTATATGTGTATCTTATCAGCTATAAAGACAAAGGAAAGGAAAAAACTTTGTATGGTAGTATTACGGTGTTGGATTGATAGGTAGAATAAGATAGAATTTGTCAAAGTATTGACATAAAACCCAAAATTATATGTTCATAATACGTTAATACTCAAAGAACATTTCTGTATTATTACACTAAATCCTTACCTTTGCGGCAATTTTTAAGAAATGTTTAAATTTTAATACATGATAAATACAGAAAAAAGTCTGGCTTACAAAGTAAAAGATATCAATCTTGCTGAATGGGGCCGCAAAGAAATCACTTTAGCAGAAGCAGAAATGCCTGGTCTTATGGCTTTGAGAGAAGAATTCGGAGCTTCCAAACCACTTCAAGGTGCTAGAGTTGCAGGTTGCCTTCACATGACCATCCAAACAGCAGTTTTGATAGAAACGCTTGTAGAACTTGGTGCGGAAGTATCTTGGTCTTCTTGCAATATCTTCTCTACTCAAGATCACGCAGCAGCGGCTATTGCAGCAGCAGGTATTCCTGTATTTGCATGGAAAGGAATGAATGAAGAAGAATTTGACTGGTGTATCGAGCAGACTTTATTTGCATTCGAAGATGGCAAACCGCTCAATATGATCTTGGATGATGGCGGTGATTTGACCAATATGGTTTTTGATAGATTCCCTGAGTTAGTAGGTGACATCAAAGGGCTTTCTGAGGAGACGACTACGGGTGTACACAGACTATACGAAAGAGAAAAAAATGGAACACTTGTTCTGCCAGCTATCAATATCAACGACTCCGTAACTAAATCTAAATTTGATAACAAATACGGTTGTAAAGAATCATTGGTAGACTCTATCAGAAGAGCGACAGACATCATGATGGCGGGCAAAGTAGCTGTTGTCGCTGGATACGGTGATGTAGGCAAAGGTTCAGCAGCTTCATTAAGAGGTGCAGGATGTAGAGTGGTCGTGACAGAGATAGACCCAATCTGTGCATTACAAGCAGCCATGGATGGTTTTGCTGTTAAAAAAATGGATACAGCACTTATCGAAGCGAGTATCGTAGTGACAGCTACAGGTAATAAAAACATCATCAGAGAAGAACACTTCAGAAAGATGAATGACAAGACCATCGTATGTAACATCGGTCACTTCGACAATGAGATAGACATGGCTTGGTTGAATAGTAATTATGGTCATACCAAAGATCAGATCAAACCACAAGTAGATTTGTACAATATTGATGGCAAAGACGTCATTTTGCTAGCTGAAGGTAGATTGGTAAACCTTGGTTGTGCGACTGGTCACCCTTCTTTTGTAATGTCCAATAGTTTTACCAATCAAGTATTGGCTCAGTTGGAATTATGGCAAAATGCAGATAAATACGAAAACAAAGTATATACGCTGCCTAAACACTTAGACGAAAAAGTAGCAAGACTTCACTTAGCGAAAATTGGTGTAGAACTAGAAGAGTTGAGTAAAGATCAAGCTGATTATATCGGTGTGACGGTACAAGGACCATACAAACCTGAGTATTACAGATATTAATTTTTGAGTTTACAATCATCCGTTTCCTTTCAGGGTAAGGGTAAAAAACGGATGATGAACTTAGACTAAATTCAATTTTAGAATAGTATAATTGGCAAGGGCTTGCATTCGTTAGATTGCAAGCCCTTGTGATTTTTATAGAATTGATGTTTATCGATGTAAAATCAGATCTATAAAATGATTCTTATGTGCTAAATTGAATATTGTTTGAAATGTGGAGAAACGACCACTTCATACATGATAAAAAACGCAATATGAAAAACAATGTTGTACAAAACGTCGATTAATTTCTAGATTTAATATCAAGAAAGTTCTACTTTTCAAATATCCATATTTTATTCTGTCAATCTAATAAAAAATGAAGTATATGTCTCTTAGTTGGGTATGAATTCTGTTGCACAAAATATTATTCTAATGGCCAAAAATGGATGGTTTTGATTTATTTTGATTAAAAATATATTTTTTTTCATAGGCTTACCATAGCAAGAATAATGTTTTAAACGACTGTTTATCAATTATATATATCGATTTTTTATCCTTTAAAAACCACAAAATTGATATTTTAGTACCAAATTAGTGTGTATTTTGCCCTTACCTTTGTATCATTGAAAAAAACAAAAGATTTAATGTGGCTTTAATGATTAGAAACAGACATCCAAAAAGTTGGAATGTCTGTTTTCTTTTTTAGGACAATTTGTAAATTTTTTTATTATTATTTTCTACACATATTATACGAAAAACAACCTACAACGTTAGCTCTACAAAACGCTATTCACCTATTAAACTACTATTGTAAAATTAAAAATTATACCTTTTTAGACTCTTTTGTCGTTCAGATTGCAGTGTTTTTCTATTAATTCACCCTTTTAAGAACATTAACCTTATCTTTATGGAATATTTTGCATTATAGATGAACAACATTGAAAATATTAGACTGGCCCTTGGTTCTATAAAAACCAACTTGCTCCGATCGCTTCTCACTTTGCTTATCATAGCTGTGGGTATCACTTGTCTTGTGGGTATCCTTACAGCGATAGACAGTATATTGTTTTCTATGAGTGACAATTTTAATAGATTGGGCGCCAATTCTTTTAGTATTCGTCCACTGTCGGAATCATTACGGAGCAATGAAAGAGGTCGTCAACAAAAATATGCAGAAGTTATCAACTTTGAACAAGCCATGGACTTCAAAGAAAATTATGTTTACGGAGCTTCAAAAGTATCAGTCGAATCTTTTTGCGAAAGCAGCGCTACCATAAAACATGACACTAAAAAAACCACTCCCACGGTCCGAGTTATAGGTATTGATGAAAACTATATGCAAACATCGGCTTTTGAGATGGGAGCAGGTCGTAATTTTACCAATACAGAAGTTTTTTCTACATCCAATAAAGTAATTATAGGTAGCGATATCGTCAAGACATTATTTCAAGAGAAACCAGAAAAAGCCATCGGAAAAGACATCTACATTAATAGCAACAGATATAAAGTGATCGGCGCATTAAAAAGTAAAGGATCATCTTCTGCAGGTTCCAACGATAAAAGAGTATTTATTCCTCTGTACAATTCTAAAGTCTTGTATGGTTATGCGGACAAAGCATATAATGTCACTGTAGCTGTAGCCAATCCAAATGAAATGGATGATGCTGTAAATCATGCTATTGGCGTAATGAGAAATGTGAGAAAACTAAAAGTCTCAAGTGAAAATGATTTTGAAATACGAAAAAGTGACGGCATTCTAAATCAACTCAAAGAAATGACGACCACGCTTAGACTTAGTACTGTAGTGATTGCTATGCTTACATTACTAGGAGCATCTATTGGTCTCATGAATATAATGCTAGTCTCTGTCACGGAAAGAACCAAAGAAATAGGTATCAGAAAGGCTTTAGGAGCTACTAGAAAAAATGTTCTAATGCAGTTTTTGATTGAAGCGATTGTTATTTGTTTGATGGGTGGATTAGTAGGCGTTTTCTTGGGAATTCTGATGGGTTTTGGAGTTACGGCCTTGGTAGATGGTAGATTTTTTATCCCTTGGAATTGGATGATTCTTGGCATAACCGTTTGTATTGTGGTTGGTCTTGTTTCTGGACTTTATCCCGCACTCAAGGCTTCAAGATTAGACCCAATAGAAGCGCTTAGGTACGAATAAATTTCAAATTTTGGGGTGTATCCCATTTTTTCATTCAATTATTAAAAAATTCGTTTTGTCTCCCATCAGGAACGGGGTAAAACAAAAGCAATTTTAATGAGAGTGCAATTTTGGGATATACCCAATTCTATTATCTTTGTGAAAAAGAAGTAGCGTGTTACTTAGCAATCATTCAGGCAAAAAATTAGAAGCAGGTTGTGATGAAGCTGGTCGTGGCTGTTTAGCAGGTCCAGTATTTGCTGCTGCGGTCATCCTACCAAAAGATTTTTATCACCCAGATTTAAACGATTCCAAAAAACTTAATGAAAAACAAAGACTTATCTTGCGAGAAGTGATAGAATCATCAGCACTTTCCTTTTCGGTTGCAAAAATGGATGCAGCAGAAGTGGATAAATACAATATCCTTTGGGCATCTGTACGAACAATGCACAAAGCTCTAGACAAATTAAAACACAAACCTGAACACATCTTGGTTGATGGAAATAAATTTTTACCATATAAAAAAATACAACACGACTGTATCATAGGTGGTGATGGAAAGTATCTTTCTATTGCTGCTGCATCTATTCTTGCAAAAACGTATAGAGATGAGTTTATGGCAAAAATTCATAAAAAA
This sequence comes from Saprospiraceae bacterium, assembly GCA_035326365.1. Lineage (GTDB taxonomy): Bacteria > Bacteroidota > Bacteroidia > Chitinophagales > Saprospiraceae > OLB9. Next base: position 4,931 of record DAOLFJ010000182.1, read on the forward strand.
CATCCTCAATATCAATGGGATCAAAACAAAGGTTACCCTACGTCAAAACATCGAGAAGCTATTGTGCAGTTCGGTCCATGTGATTTTCATCGCAAATCATTTCAGTTATATCCACCACCTGAACAGTTAGCGCTTTTCTGAATGAGCGATCTTTAATAGCTCGTTATATATAATGTCACCGCTTTTTTCCCAACTAAAGTATTTATAGCGCTCATTTCCTTTTTTGATTAAATCTGCTTTGATAATCTCATCATTTGATAGTGTTTTCATAGCATTTGCGATAGAATTGACATCAAAAGGATCTACCAAAATCGCTGAATCACCTGCAACCTCTGGCATAGAAGTTACTGATGAAGTAATCACTGGAACACCCAAACGCATCGCTTCAATAATAGGAATACCAAAACCTTCAAAAACGGAAATATAAACCAATGCTTCTGCATTAGAAATAAGCTCATTTTTTAATTGTTCGTTAACCATACTTAAGTAGATAACGTCTGGCGAAGAAGATAACTTTTGTTTGATATCTTCAGACTTCCAAGCCAATCTCCCAGCAATAACGAGTTTGTAATCATTGTTCGTCAAAGATTTGAATCTGAGAAATCCATCTATCATACGGATAATATTCTTTCTTGGATGTAAGGAACCTACATAAATAAAGTAAGGGTGATCTATGTGTTTTTTGACGTCAATTACGGAAGATACAGATTTCTGATCAAGTTTATCTACAGCGTTATAGGCTACATGTATTTTTGAAGGTTCAATCCCAAATTTGCTAACCACATCATTTTTGACATAATGGGATACCGTAATAATAGATGAAGCTTTTTCATGAAATTTCGGAACATACTTCTTATTATAAGACAGATATCTTTTAGAAATGTGATCAGGATAATGCAGATATGCCAAGTCGTGTGTAACTAAAAGAGTAGGTACATTAGTCCTTAAACTCAGACTACCATCGCCAGAATAAAAAACATCTATATTGTACCATCTCAGATAAATAGGCAGCAGCAATTCAAACCAAATATACCATAAAATAGGGTCTCTTGCCTGCACAGGTACGATAACTTTTGAGACATTTGCAGGAAAATCAAAAGGTGCTTTAACATTTCTGTCAAAGAATAATATAAATCTATCATTTGGATGGGCGATAGCCATACATTTTGTTGTCTCATAAATATATCTAGCTACGCCTTCCATATTTTCAGTGGTGAGTACTCGTGCATTGACACCTATATTCATGGATGATTCCTAATATTTGAAGTGTAAAGGTAGTTAATTACAGCCTGAAAATTTACTAATTTTGATTCCCAAAATATAGGTTTGAAGCTAAAAGATAGGATTAGTCCATAAAAAAAGGCAGCCTATCATAACGACAAGCTACCTTTTTTAATTTTATTAAAACTTATACAATTAACCTACTAAAGCTGTATAAGCATCTGAATCAAGTAAACTATCCAATTCTGATGGATTTGTAAGTTTGATTTTAACGATCCAACCATCTCCGTAAGGATCCTCATTGATAAGTCCTGGATTATCTCCATCGGTCTCATCAAGTTTTCCATTAAACTCAATGATTTCGCCTGACACAGGCATATATAGGTCGGAAGTTGTTTTTACAGCTTCTACTGTACCGAATATTTCGTCTTTGGCAATTGTTTCACCTACTGTTTCTACTTCTACATATACAAGTTCACCTAGTTCGCTCTGAGCAAAATCAGTGATTCCTATGTAAGCATGGTCACCATCTACACGAATCCATTCATGTTCTTTGGTATATTTTAAGTCGCTTGGAAAATTCATTTTGGTATTAATATTTAGTTGTTAGCAATATACTTTTTGAGCCAATCGGTTGTGATTGATTTTGGTCTTTCTAGTGGTAATCCAAGTGCTCTATCCCAACATAGACCTGCACAAACACCCAAAGCTCTAGATACGCCAAATAAAACTGTATAATAATTATACTCCTTAAGCCCATAATGAACGAGTAATGCACCAGAATGTGCATCTACATTAGGCCATGGATTTTTTACCTTGCCCAAAGCACCGAGTATCTCTGGTACCAATTCGAATAAATCCCATACGATCTGTACAGTAGGGTCGTCTTTGATATTTTCTTCTGCAAATCTCTTTTGTGCAATAAATCTTGGATCTGGCTGTCTTAATACCGCATGACCATATCCTGGTACAACTTTTCCTTCAGCTAGTGTATCATTGATATATTTTCTGATCTGGTCTTTGCTTGGGTTATTTGTACCCAATTCTTCTACCATTTCGAATATCCATTTGATTACTTCTTGATTAGCAAGTCCATGTAATGGTCCCGCAAGTGCATTCATAGATCCACTGAATGAATAATAAACATCACTAAGGGTAGAACCAACTAAGTGCATCGTATGTGCCGAAGCATTACCTCCCTCATGGTCAGCATGAATGGTGAGATAAAGTCTCATTAATGCCAGAAAATCAGGATTGTCAAATCCTAACATGTGGGCAAAATTTCCACCCCAATCTAATTCAGATTTTGGTGCAATGTGCACGCCATTATGAAACGATCTTCTATAAATATACGCCGCCACTCTTGGTAACTTTGCAATTAGATTCATTGAATCTTCGTACATCACATCCCAATAATCGTTTTTGCTCATGCCTTCTTCGTATTGCTGCGCAAAAATACTTTCAGACTGCATCGCCAAGACAGCAATACTAAACTGTGTCATAGGATGTGTGTCCTTCGGAAGTGCTTCAAGTGTGTCGAAAACGTGTGATGGAATTTCACTTCGTTTTGCCCACTCAGATGATAGCCAAGTTACTTCTTCAATTGTTGGAATCTCACCGACCATCATCAGCCAAAACAGGCCTTCGGGTAGTGGCTCTTTACCGTTTGGTACACGAGGCAGAAGATCTCTCAATTGTGGAATATTATAACCACGGAATCTGATGCCTTCTTCAGGATCAAGTGATGATGTATCCCAAATCATACTCCTAACGCTACGCATACCGCCTATGAGTTGTTCTATGGTAACTTCATCTACTTTTTTATCACCATGATCTTTTAAAATACTTTTTATCTCAGCTTTGAGGGCAGCTGATTTTTGGTAAAACTTTTCCTTTAATGGATCCATTGTTCAGGGATTAATTGCTTTATTTGTATTAATGATATAACTAGTAAAACGAATTTGGTTAAAATCTTAAATTTATTATTGAAAACATGCGCTAAATTAATAAAATATATTTGATTTCAAATTTAAAATTAAAAAATTGAACAAAAAGTCCACTATTTAAAATGATTTTAATCATTATTTGACTTTAGTAAACATATTGTTTTGTAAAATATAAATTGGCAAATCAAAATTAAAAATGTCTTTAATTCCATAATTTATGACATTTATAATCAATCTATCAAGAATTTACCAATTTGTCAAATACTTCTATTGACTTCATAAGTCTATCACCAGCTTCTGACGAACCTATCAATGCCACTGTTTGAATTAAGTCAGGACCTTGCATAGTACCGCAAATTCCAATTCTCATAATAGGCATTATTTCACCCATTTTGAGTGATTGGTCAGCTATGTATCCCTTGATCACTTGCTCGATTTTTAATGCATCGCTTTCACCAAGATCAATGAGTTTTTGGCCTATCGCTTTAATGTGGCTACCGTTTTCCATTTTATATTTTTTCTTGATGGTTTCATCATCATACACATGAGGCGCCTCAAAGAAAAATCTGGCATTTGCTATGATTTCGTCAGCCTTATGTACCCTTTCTTTCATTTGTCCACAGACATCAGCTAGGTACTCAATAGGAACATGATAATTTGATTCAATGGCTTGATTTTGAATCAAGTACGCAAGTTTTAGATTATCTGAATGAATTATGTATTGTTGATTAAACCACTTTGCTTTGTCTATATCAAATCTGGCTCCAGCTTTTACGATTTTTTCGATGCTAAAAGCTTCTGATAGTTCTTCTATATTAAATAATTCTTGATCATTTCCTGGGCTCCAGCCCAACATTGCCAAAAAGTTCAGGACAGCATCTGGTAAATATCCATCTTCTCTGAATCCCGTAAAGTTATCTTCTTCATGGTCACTATCCCATGATATTGGAAATACGGGAAATCCAAATTTTGCACCATCTCTTTTACTCAGTTTGCCTTGACCTGTCGGTTTTAGTATCAGCGGTAAATGTGCAAATTTAGGTGCTGTCCAACCAAAACATCTATACATAAATACGTGATGTGGCGTACTCGAAAGCCATTCTTCTCCACGTATGACATGCGTGATCTGCATCAAATG
>DAOLFJ010000183.1:0-9227 GCA_035326365.1 Saprospiraceae bacterium
GAACTCACCCCTTACATTTTAAAGTTACAAGAAGATATTACCGAAGTATGCAATGATTCAAAGAAGTAATTTAATTATAGTCTATAGCTTACAATTTATTATTACCTACTTAATTATCGGCATAAATCAATTGCTAATTCTCATCAATTCTAAATGTTTGAAATCTGCCGTATGATGAAAGCTAACTCCACCTTAAAATATTTTTTCTCTTTTCTAAAAAAAAACTTGCTTTATAAAAAACAACTCATATATTTGCAATTGAAAAGATGTTTAAAGAAGTATTTACAATAGAAAAACATTCGTTTATTAACTATTTTGATTAACAAATTTTCTTGCTTTGTTTTTTTTAATATGATTTTGTAAATCAATTAATCATCTTGATTTTATGAATACTTAGACGAATGAAAAATTAGTAAGTAATTTGTGATGAAGAAAAAAAATGATGGTAAAAATGAATAATAAACAGACATTTAGAGTATTAAAACCTTTCCTTACTTTGGCAGATTTGGTTTTGCATATCTACAAAACCAACTCACACCACCGAAGCCAGAGTTCAAAAAACTCCTCTGTAATGTATAAAAAAATACAAAGTAGCTACTTGTATGTGAAATTCCATCCCTTCTCTCTTGAAATCTAGCTTAGATGTTCAGAAAAAAACATGGACGTACAAACCCCAGACACGAGATGGATTGGGGAATTAAAAACAGTTAAAAATTTAAAAAGATGGCAAATTTTAGAAATCTTTTTGATGAATTTAAAGGTCAATCCATTGATCCTAAAAATTTCTATGGTGGAGCATGCCCAGCAACTGAACAACCTACATCTAAAGAAGATACGATGTCAGGATCACCATCATCAGGTGACGATTGTCATACTGATGAGGTTAAAGAGGACTGCCCAACTGCTCCTATTGGTGCATCATCTTATTAAAAATTCATTGCTAAGGGTGCATTTCAATTTAATGCATCCTTAGTTTATTTCTTTATTAAAGTAAAAAAAAAATATGATTCTAATTTTTTCCTCATATGTTGAATACTCAACAGCATTAGTTATAAATTGGTTGAATTATAAGAATGCTTCATTTTTAAGATTAAATTATTTAGTTTCAGGAAAAGGTGATGAAATTATTGACTTTGACATTGAAATAGGAAAAAATCAGTCAATTCTTATCAAAAAACATAATAAAATAATTGATATAAAAAAAATAGAATCAGTTTGGTTCAGGAGGTTACAAAACAATGCACCAATTGATCTTAAATATGAACTCATTGATAAAGCGACAGAAGATAAAATAAATGTAATGAAATTTACAGAAAAATCATCCTTATTAACTTATTTAGTGCATAGTCTAAAAGATGTTAATTGGCTAAATCACCCAAAAGATATCTATATTAATAAGCCGGATCAACTTAGTAAAGCTAAACTTTACGGCTTGAATACCCCTGATACACTAATTACGACAAATAAAAAATCACTATTGGAGTTTAAAAAAAATTATGAAAGAATTATTACTAAAGCGATAGGAAATTTACAACCTCTTTATTTACCAATTGAACATGCACAATACTCCTTTTATTCTTCACTAATTTCTGAAGAAAAACTTAACGAAACTCCTGATTCATTTTATCCATCTTTATTTCAGGAGTACATAGATAAAAAGTTTGAAATAAGAAGTTTTTTTATTGGTGAGAAATTTTTCCATTGTGCAATGTTTACACAAAATGATGATGTTACAAAAGTAGATTTTAGAAGATTTTCACAAGATTCATTCACACGAAGAATAGTTTACAATATGCCAAAAGAAACAGAAGATAAATTGCGTAAACTGGTTAAACACTATCAATTAAGTAGTGGAAGTATTGACAGCATTTATACAAAAGCAGGAGAAATATATTTTTTAGAAATAAATCCAGTTGGTCAATTTGGTTTTATATCATATTTCTGCAATTTTTACTTAGAAGTAGAATTTGCCGATTTTTTAATCTCAAACAAGTACGAATAATGAAAACAAAAGAACCTTTGATTGATTTACTAGCTGAGTTTGTGGAACAAGGCGATTTACCACTTCCATTTATGTTTTTTGAAAAGCAATCCAGCGAAGGAGCTAAAAGAAAAACATTTCCTCTAACTTTTTCAAAGAATGTAGACGGAATGATTGAAGTTGATCAAAATAAATATTATAAACATATAAGCAGGATTTCAATTTTACCCTATAAAAGATATTGAAAAGTATGGAACAATTTTTTAAATTATTTTCAGATTGTATTCCAGTTAGAGGAATTGGAAGAGGGGTAATTTGCGATCTAAGTCAGCAAAGATACAGGTTTATTCCATTAGAATTATTTGATGTCTTAGCCCTGGCTGATAAGTTCTCAATTTATACCTTAAATCAAATGTTCCCTGATGTTGAATTATTTTTAAACCTATTTATTAAAGAAAATTATGGCTTTTTGTGTGATGAAAATGAATTGTCAATGTTTCCTAAATTGTCAATGGAGTTCAAAACTCCCTCCTACATTAATAATGCGATTATTGACATTGTAGATTATAATAATCAAAAAAATAATATTGCAAAATTTATTTCAGAAGTTGATATATTAGGCTGTGAAGCTCTACAAATAAGAAGTTATACCTATTTTGATCAATTTAATTTGGGTGATCTTATCTCATTAATCAATAAATCAAATATTTCATATATTGAATTGGTATTAAAATATAAAAACCTTTACGAAACCGATGAATTTGGTGATTTCTACCTAAAAAACTCTAAAATCCGCTCAATAATTATACACTCTAGTCCTGATAATAGACATACTTACTTTAACACTGATGGACATGGTGACTTAGTATTTATAACAGAAGTGATAAATGACAACAGTCATTGTGGCGTGGTTGATTCAAGTATCTTTAACATAAACATAAAAATGTTTACCGAAAGTTTATCTTTCAATTCGTGTTTACATAAAAAAATAGCTTTAGATAATGATGGATTTATCAAGATGTGTCCAAGTATGAAAGAAAATTTCGGCCATATTCATAACACAAAGTTAAGTGGCGTAATTGGCAAAAAAAAATTCATCGAAATGGGCAATTTAACTAAAGACCAAATATCAGTTTGCAATGTATGTGAATTTCGATATATTTGCACCGATTGTAGAGCATTCGTAGCAACTGAAGATGACATATACAGTAAACCTGCAAAATGCAATTACGATCCTTATTCTCAAACGTGGAATAATTCGAATATATAAAGAACGGAATTCGCTAATCTTGTAATTGATTATCAGTGAATTATATAATTTTATATATTGTATGAGAAATAGATTTTTTTTGGATGTTATTAATTTTTAAGCATGTTATATTTTTGATTAAAATAAAATTTATTAATAATATGTTATTATTCAATTTATTTAGACACTTAAACATTTACAAAATGAAAACAAATTATATTTTATTTTTTTTCTTTTATCTGATTTCAACTAATATAAAGAGTCAGTCTTCTGATTTTTTATCTAATTTGGATTCCGCCTATTATTATTATGACTCACTAAATTATTCTAAGTCTAAAGATTTTTTTTTAAAATTAACCAATTTCGATGAGTGCCGAAGTAAAGATTATTTTTATTTATCATCTTGTTATTCTAACCTTAACAAAGTTGATTCAGGATTTATTTATCTAGAAAAGGCAATTGAGTATGGATGGAATTACTCTGACACAAGTTTAATTTCAAAAGACATAAAAATCATAAATCTAACTAAATCTAAAAACTTTGCACCTATAAAAATCAAACTGATATTACTTACTAAAAATAAAATATCGATTGATACTTCGTTACAAAACTATTTTTACTATTTAAGAGATAGAGATCAGAAATATAGAAAGTTATCGACAGATTCCATGACTTGGTTAAAACAAGAGAAATTAGATTTGGAAAATCAAATGGTATTGGACAGTTTTATTAAAGTAAATGGATGGCCGCGATTATCCATACACGGAGAAGATGTAGTTAGAATTGCATGGTTGATAGCACAACACGCTGACAATAATATTTCTTTCCAATTAAAATGTTTGGAAAACATGAAAAAATTGTTTAAATATAATGAAATCTCTTTAAGCAATTATGCTTATTTATTTGATAGAATACAAATAAATAGCTGTAAGGAACAAGTATATGGAACACAATATTCGATTCTATTTGATGAAAATAATAGTTTTAAAAGTATAGAATTCAAACCAATTTCCGAGTCAAAATTGGTCAATAAAAGAAGAAGATATATGAATTTACCGTCTCTCGATTCATACCGAAAGACTGCAGAAAACAGATACAGAAAATGAAGATATTTTATCAAAGCGATAAAATGGATTGCGGTCCTACATGTTTAAAAATTATATTTCACACCTATGGTCATAATATTCCAATTAATATTATAAGGGAGTCATGTGGTATATCGAGACTAGGCGTATCTATAAAGGGGCTAATTTTATGTGCTGAAAAGTTTAAATTTTATGCAATAACTGCTAAAATTTCATACTTAAGCACTTCCGAGAAAAAGGGATTAGTTGATTTTCCATTACCTTGCATAGCATACTACAACCAAAATCATTTTGTGGTCATCTACAAAATAAATAAAAGCAATATTTGGTTTGCTGACCCAGCATTTGGCAAAATAAAACTCACCAAAGCACAGTTTGAAAAATCATGGTGTAGTGATGAAGATAAAGGTATTGTATTAGGATTAGATCCCACACCCGAATTCTATAGCCAGGATTTACATATTGATAAAGAAAAGGTCAATTCATGGGCATCACTATTGCAATACCTGATCCCCTACAAGAAGCTTATTATACAGTTTATAGTTGGGATTATAGCAGGGTTATTGTTACAAGTTATATTTCCGTTTCTTACTCAATCTTTGATTGATGTAGGGGTTCAGAATCAAAACCTAAAATTTGTTTGGCTCATATTGATTGCACAACTTGTATTATTTACAAGTCAAACCTTTATACAATTTATACAGTCTTGGATAATCTTACAAATAGGTAAGCGGATTAATGTAAATTTAATCTCAGATTTTTTAAGTAAACTTATGAAATTGCCTTTAGGCTATTTTGATAGTAAAAACGTGGGTGATTTATTTCAAAGAATTAATGATAATTATCGGGTCGAACAATTTCTTACTGGCTCAGTATTAAATATCTTTTTTTCCTTTTTAACCTTAATTGTCTTTAGTTGTATTTTACTTTTTTATGATTCAACAATCTTCTTTATTTTTGTTTTCTTCTCTTTTTTGTATATTGGTTGGGTTTTACTTTTCATGAAGAAAAGAGCTAAAATAGATTACTTAGCATTTCAACAACAATCTGACAATCAGCATACCTTATTTGAACTGATACATGGAATGCAAGAAATCAAACTACAAGGAAGTGAAAGAAAGCGAAGATGGAAATGGATTAATATTCAAGGTATTTTATTCAGTATCCAATCTAATTCTTTAGTACTTAGGCAATATCAAGATTTTGGAGGCTTGTTCTTTACACGGTTGAAAGACATCATTATCTCTTTTTTTGCAGCAAAGGCAGTTATTGAAGGCAGTATAACTTTAGGTACTTTGGTAGCCATTCAATATATCGTTGGTCAAATGAATGCGCCATTTGAACAATTCATACAGTTTCTTCGATCTGCACAAGATGCAAAATTAAGTTTAAACCGTATGAGTGAAATTACAGAAGTAGAACCAGAAGAAAAATCTGAAGATAATTTAATACATGATGTCCCTGCTAAGGCAGATTTAATAATTGAAAATTTATCTTTTCATTATAATGGTTCGGATAAGGATGTATTGGATAATATCAACCTTATCATTCCTTCGGGAAAAGTTACCGCAATCGTGGGTATTAGTGGTAGTGGAAAAACTACCTTGCTCAAATTATTACTTGGTTTTTATCTACCATCAAAAGGAAGAATTCTTGTTGATAATACACCTTTGCAAGCCATCAGTAAATCGTTTTGGAGAAGTAAATGTGGAACTGTGATGCAAGATGGTTATATATTTTCTGATACGATAGGAAATAATGTTGCTGAAAGTGACGATATAGTCAACTTCAAAAAGCTGGATCGTGCCTTACGTGTAGCCAATGTTTCTGATTTTGTATTTTCATTGCCTTTATCTTATAACACGGTGATCGGCTCTAAAGGTATGGGGGTTTCTCAAGGACAACGACAAAGGCTACTTATAGCTAGAGCAGTATATAAAAATCCTGATTTTTTATTTTTTGATGAAGCGACCAATGCACTTGATGCGACGAACGAGAGAATTATCATGGAAAATTTAAATAAATTCAATGAAAACAAAACAGTCGTTGTAGTAGCTCACCGATTGAGTACTGTAAAAAATGCTGACCAGATAGTTGTTATAAACGAAGGAAAAATTGTGGAAATTGGTACACATAATAGTCTTGTATCAATACAAGGAATTTACTATAATCTTGTACAAGATCAATTGGATTTAGAAAGAGACAATGCTTCTTTATATGGAATTGATAAATCAAAAAGTAATCAAAATGCCTGAAATAGTTCAAAAAGAAGAACACCTTGCAATTGAGAATATTTTTGGTAAACCACCAGGTTGGATTTTAAATTGGGGGATTACATTAGGATTCATTTTTATAATCATATGCTTTGGATTTGCTTATTTCATTAAATATCCAGATAAGCTAAGTATGCAAGGAGAATTAATCGTTGGTCACAAACCAGTAGAAATATTACCAAAGGTAAGTGGACTGATTGATTCACTTTATGTTGAAGATAAAAGTTTTGTAGAAAAAGGGTCAGTTTTAATAAACATTAAATCTACTTCAGAAGAAAAAAGCTTCCAACAGTTTTATATATTTGCTCAATCTTTTAAATCAATAAATCATATACCCGATTACCTAATAATAAAAGCCCCGATTGAATTGAAATTAGGTGAACTTTCACCTTCCTATACAACACTTAATCAGGCCTTTTTAGAATTTCAAAATTACTTGAGAGATGTTTCTGTATTTGTTAAAAATGATGCATTAGAGAAAGAAATTAAACAGATTAATAAACTAAATGGCTCTCTTAATAAACAGGGTGAATATTATCATCAGGATGTGTCCTTGACTGAAAAAGACTATAATCGTAATTTGACCTTAGAAAAAGAAGGCGTAATTGCACAGGTAGATAGAGAAAAAGCAGAATCAAAATTGCTCAACGAAAAACGAAATCTTGAAGCCTTTCAATCCAATATCATAAGTAATGATGTAAGAATACAACAATTAAAAACTCAGATTGCAGAACTTACTGCACAACGTAGAAATGGTTTAAATATAAGAGTCTTCAACATCAATCAACAAATCGATGACCTGAAAAGCAAGATCGTTGAATGGCAAGATAAATACATCATCAAAGCACCAATAGCTGGACAAATAGTATTTAAACATAGTATCAGTGCCAATGATTTTATTAAAGCTTCTGAACCAATGATTACAATAATTCCCAATTTGTCTCAAAACCGAGATTTGATTATAGAAGGTCTACTACCTATCCGATCATCAGGCACCTTAAAAATAGGACAAAAAGCGATAGTCCATTTAGATAATTACCCAAGTAATCAATATGGAACTTTAAATGGAAATGTGAAAGAAATCAGCCTATTGCCTAATGGTGATAGTTATCGAGTAAAAATTAAACTTTCTGAAGGTTTAATAACTTCTTACAATAAAGAAATTCCACTCCAGCCTAGTCTAAAAGCTTATGTTTCAATTAATACACAAGAATATAGTTTACTCGAACGAATTTTCCAAAACGTACTTGACATTACAAAAAACAGAAATCAATAAAATTAGAATCAAAAATATGTTGCGCTCATTTGTCTGCCCCTCAAGTTGATCACACAAAACAATTTCTGCCATAAGAGCCTGCCAGAGAATTTATAATCAAAATGTACACTGAAAGGAACAAAACAATATTTTTATCAAGACCCACCTGTTGACATGTATTGAAACAAATCCTCTCAACACCCATCTTTCCGCCAATAATTATAGTTGAACGTATTAGCATTTATAATTCTATTATAAGGGTTATAAGGAGTCAGGTCCAAACGTTTCACGCCTACGATCTTGACCCATAATTCTGTAACCCATTTAGAAATTCATGGATAAATTTGTAGGAAAATAGATTGTTTGCGCTGGTACATATCACTCAATGTACGCGTGATCAAAATGAGTTGCCCAGGAGTAAGTTTATTGTCCATAAAGCCTACATTTAATATAGTCCAATGGCAAATGCGACCAGTTTCATTGTGGTAACTCTCGACAAATCTTTAATAAATATCGTAATTTGGGGTACCCGAATTTGTTCTGCAACTCGCTTTAAAATACATCTCGTAAAGGTATAACCATAGCTCCTAACCTAAGTAACTACCCTGTGTTCTAAAAATCGTTTTCCGCAAAAATGCTACACCTTATTGTCAACTATTTACAAAAATGAAGGCATTAAAACCATACTAAATATACCTAAATATCTTGAATTTTGTGAATAACTTTTTTAAAAAAGCTGATTTAGTCCTAATTCTGAGCAATGTTGGTTAATATATAATATTAAAAAATCAAGTTTTATGGTAATAATCCCGTTCTATGTGAGAGCTATAAAACGGTGATTCTGCTAAACACTTATTTTATTTAATTCATTAATTATAAAATAAAAACCGACCAACAAAGGTAATGCTTACCCAAACTTTGTAAAGATCAAGCCTTCCAAGTTTCGGTGCTTAATATGGTTTGGTACCAATGATAAGTTTTTTAACATCTTAAAATCACTCTTCTCCCCATCTCCTAAGATCATACTTGGCCCTAATCTCCTTTTCCAGTCGTTCATATTCAGCATCTGTCATGCTACTATTATTATATGCCATAGCCTTCAGAAGCATCAATTCCTGTTGTAAAGTAATATCATCATCAGGTGCAAAATCTTCTTGATCATCGCTATGGTCCATAATCGAGTATTATTTTTGTTCTGCAAATCTAACACAATAAATGTAAGTACGATACAATCCTTTTTTGAAACCGCCTTGTTTAGCCTACCCAAAGTTTTTTTCTACCACAAATAACAGATACAAAGTTACCTACAGGAATGAAACATGTATGGTTCTCTACGTTCTCCACCATACACTTATTCATTCCCTCACGCTGTCAGGTATCCGTT
>DAOLFJ010000547.1:0-1892 GCA_035326365.1 Saprospiraceae bacterium
GTAAATGTGTAACTATTGCAATCATTTGCAACAAAAGTGTAACTTACAGAACCAATAGAAGAAGAGCATGAAGTACCAGTCGTATCAGGTGGCGTAGTAGGGTCGCAAATGTCAACAATTGATAAAGTATTAGATTCATTGGTACATCCAAAGTTATCTGTCACTTTCACCTTGTATTTTCCTATATCTGAAGGTTTGAATTTAGAAGGAAACATACCAATAGATGATTCATTTTTGAACCATTCAAAGATATAACCATCTTCTGCTTCTGATGAATGAAGGGTAGGATAAACGACTGGTGGACTAGATAGACAAACATGTTTGCTTTGTGGCGTTGAGACATATACATTTGGCTTTGGCAATTCGACAATTGTAAAACTAGATTTACCTATACAACCATTATTATCTGTCACCTGGACGACATACGTTCCTGCTTTGATGTTTGGCATGGGTAACAGTGCTAAAGAAGTACTATCATCATTGAGCCAATTATATCCTACATAGGCTAGGGTAGTGCTGACAGCTATGGTTGTACCTTCGCATAGTGTGGCAGGATGATTTACAATAGGTTCAGGAAGTGCGTGTACCAATACCGTTTTTGTGTAGTTGCCTGCACAAGTTTTTAATGTAATGGTATGCGTGCCAGTTTTACTCCATGATAGATCTACTTCGCTACCTTCTTGAGAGATGATAGTTGCTGCGTCTGATGGTGTGATTTCCCATTCATATTTTAATGATTCATAAAAAGTTGCCTTAAGATTATATTCTGAATATAGACAAGATTCGTCTGTGCCAAAAAATGTGAAAGACGATATAATATTTGCTTCTAATGTCACGGCTGATGAAGCACAGTAAGCAGCAGAAAGATCAGTTTGAGTCATTAATATCTGGTACGGTCCGTCGCTTACCCAAGTGACTAGGATGTTGTCTCCTGTTGCTATAGTTGTGGTCGCTCCATCTTTAATTTCCCATTGATAACTAGCATCTGAAAGATTGGCTATAGCTTCGTAAAGATATTGATTGCCTTTACAAATGGCTTTTTCTCCTTTGATACCTGCGGGCAAAATACTTTTAGGTAAAACGGTGACTTCTTTGGTTAAAACTCCATTACAATAAGTCGGCGAAGTGGTCGTGATGATGACTTTAGTAATCCCTGTAGGAATAGCATATTGGATATTTGCTACATTATTCTGAGTGTATAACAAGACATTATTTTCATCTCGGACTTCCCAGTTTTCTATGATGACAGGTATATTTTGGTCATTGGTCGTTTGTGCTGTGAGCAGTTCGCCATGACATATTTGGGTAGCGTCAGTGGTCAGTTTGTAAGGTGATTTTAGGGCAACAGTTAGTTCGTCAGAGCCGCCACATTTGAGATAACAATTATCGTAAGTGACATTTATTTTTCCTTGCTCACCTGATGACCATGCTACGATGATGGTGTTTGAACCTTGACCAGCTGTGATGCTTCCGCCTGTGACTGTCCATTGATAATCTGTAGCATTGTATTTTTGAATGCTATACATCTCATTTGAACCCTTACAAGCGATGGTCTGGCCATTTATTTTTGCATTTTCTGAAATGATAGGAATATCAAAGATGGCTTTTTTAGGACATAAGTCAAAATTGCACGAAGCTACTTCTAGCTCGATGATACCTAGTGGTCCTTGTCCCCAATCCACAGTCACAAAGTTATCACTACTTCCACCACCGGCTTTTATTGTGCCGTCTCCTATTATTTTCCAGAAGAACTGACCACAATCAGCTCCAGTAGTATAGGTCATTTCTGTGTTTTCGCAGATCGTAGATTTACAATCGATAACAGGTAGATAGCTTTCTTTGATGATGATTGGTTTGGTAATACTGGCTGTACAACCACAAGCTGTAATGAT
>DAOLFJ010000184.1:0-9150 GCA_035326365.1 Saprospiraceae bacterium
GTCATATCCGTGATGTCAATGGTAGATGAGCCTGCATCAACCGTAAATTGGTACCAAACGGTTGGATCAGTGTCAAAATTACAAGCACCACTATTAAAGGATTCTGGACAAGCATTCGTATTACAGCCATTAATAGGTATGTATTCACAAGTTATCCCAGCCATATTTATTACAATAGCTTCATCACATTCGTCACCTAAGTTTGGATCATAACTCCCTGCAGGGCACATTCTATCATCCACCAATTGAGAAATAGTTATTGAGAAATCACCTGCGGTTAAAGAACTCGTTGCAATTTGGAGATCATAAGTACCAGGTTGTAGGCATTCGATGACTTGATTGACTTTAGCAGGAAAACAAAGTTGTGATGTTAGTAAGTTTGAGTTACAACCATCTTCAAAAATACCCGCAGTGATAGGGCCCATTAAAGGTGTGCCATTGGTCATCACTTGGTCGATTAATAGGTTTATTCCGTAACTTCCTGGATCTACGGTAAATTGGTACCACACAGAATTTTCTGATTGATCGGGTGTACAATCTGGAATGGTATAATCACCACCTGCACAGAGATTAAATTGATCGGTCAATGTACCACCCAAACCAAGATCGAATGCGGTCAAATCTGCACATTTATCGTCATTTGCAGGACCGATATTAAATTTTACATTAAAATCAAAATTACCACCTGTGTCTCCATATGATGAAATAGCTATTAAATATTGTTGGCCAGGGACAAGTGGGCCTATATTTCCAAAAACGTCATTTAATCCATCAAAACATTGATTCGTAATAGCATTCAATGCTGAACAATCTGGTCCAAAATCAAAGACATTCATAAATGGTGTACCGGACCCAGAGTATGCCGTATAAGTGAAATCCATAGTAGGCTGTTGACCAATAATACCAGGTGCAGTAAATGTGTACCAAGATGTTTCTTCAGCATTAAAATTACAAGCTCCAAATATTTCTCCTGGTGGAAGTGTTTCTGGACAAGCATTAATTGTGGATGATGTAAATGGCAAAGAAACACACAAATCAGCTGATCCAATGACGATTTGACTGGCAGTGGTACAGAAATCGTTTATGGGTCCAGCGTTATTTCCTTGTGTGGCTGTGATCGAGTAAGTATTTGCATTGACTGCAGATGTACCTACCATAATCTGATATGTTCCGGGCGGCAAGCAATTAAACTCAACAGTCCCATCTCCATTACATTCTTCATTAATCACAACTTGATTACATGGATTGATAGCATCATAAATGGCAATGGAAGGAGATGTAAGCCCAGTCACTAAGATTGAAATTCTATCAAATCCAGGATCTAAAGTAAATGAATACCATAAACTATTGGTTACTGGTGATCCACCACATGTATTGTCATTCGTCGCACAGTTGTTATCTTGATTGTTTAGTGTAACAGCATTACTTAGCGCAACACTCGTAAAACCTGGTAAACAAGGATTATCATTTGGTATAAATTGATTGTACCTTATGTCAAAGTTGACGTTGCCTTGTGATCCTTGAGTACCGATGGCTATATAGTAAGTGACACCTGCATTTATCAAAATAGGGGTACCATTCGTTCCATTGCCAGAAAGGCAACTTCCACCTGCAGGAATCAGTCCTGGGCCTGGATTTGGACACGATTCAAAAACGGTAAGATTTGTGGAAGCAGAAATGTTTTCTATTTCTACAGACACAGTATTTGGTAAGGGTGGTGTGAAAGAATACCAAACTACTGACTCAGCGGTATAGTCAAAAGCACAGCCAGGCACTGTAAATTCTTCTGGACAGGAACCAATTGTAGTAATGGGCACGGTGGTGAAAAAATCACAAATTGGGTTATCTGGTATTGGTTGGGCATTAATGCAAAGGTCATTAGGTGCAGTCGTGTTTATTTGGCTTACAATAATATTAAAAGGGCCAGCATTGGCAGTTGAAGAAGAAACGAAAACCCGAATTTGCTGTGGAACTGGACAATCGATGATGACTTGAGGTGAACAACTTCCAGATACATCTGTAAGAAGGGTAGTGCAGTCATCTTCATATATTTGGATGACGCCACCTACTAAACTTGTGCTTATTTCTAATGATGCAACACCACTAGGTATGGTAAAACTATACCATACTGATGCTTCGTCACTATCTCCACCACAAGCAGCAACATCAGCGGTAGCACATAAATTAGTCAATCCATTGTTATTTCCTTGGTTTATGATTGTTGGGTTAGTGCAAAGATCATTAATAGGCAAGATAGATTTTTCTGTAATTTCAATATTAAAAGGACCTTCAAAGCCTAATTGTCCAGCTACAAGTAAAAAATAAGCTGTATTTGGTGTCACTACTATGTCTGAAAGGGAACCATCGGTTGTACAACTTCCTGCAAGTGGTGTACCGGCACATGAAGTAAATAATCCGAAATCAACTGCCAACCCTGAAATAGTCACATCTAAAAAATTGGTAGAAGCACTCGTTGTAAAACGATACCAAGTTGCGGGACCTTGTGAAAAGTCGCATCCTCCAAAATTAAATGATGTTGGCTCAGGACAAAAACCAGTATTATCATTGTTAAACATATTTGGACTTTTGCATAGAGGTTCGGTCAATGTTAGTGATTCACCCATAGCGCAAAGATCATTTCCGGTTTGTAAACTTTCTGTAATGGTTAATGAAAAAATGCCAGTATTTACCTCAGGTGATGAAATAAATATTTTAATATTCTGTGGTAATGGACAGTCAATGGTAACATTGTTTGAACATGAATTATTGACATTACTTAAAATAGTAGTGCAATCATTTTCATACACTTGAATAACACTATTGGGTAAGTCTGAAACCAAATTTAAAGTTGATATTCCCGAAACAACTGTATACTCATACCAAACTGAAGCTTCGTTAGCATTGCCAATACAAGGTGTTAAGTCTTGACTAGAGCATATATTCGTTAAGTTTGCATTTGTACCTGATGAGACAGGTATCGGATTTGAACAATTATCATTAGACAGATTTGATTGAAATAATGTAATCCCGAAAGGACCCGCATTGACAAGATCATTAATTACTCTCACTTTGTAAGTGCCAGGGTTAACTGATACACATTGATTACCCAATCCATTGCTGAATAAAATTTGTTCATTATTTCCTGCACAATCGTCGTAAATGGCAACTATGGTATTAGTATTTGCCATATTGTCAAATACTATTCTCAATCTATTATTAGGTGCTGTTACAGTGAATTCATACCAAACGTCAACCCATGGTGCGCTGATACCCGAAGGTGGTGTGATCGTAGCACCTTCGTCACTCTGACCCAGCGTCGTTCCCGAATCAGCAACACTATTCATCAATATTGATAAGGAAGTATTTGTACAATCATCTTCTCCTTGAAATGGTACAGCCGTGTGTTTAATAAAACCTAAAAAAGGAAAATCTGACATTTTTCTTTGTTCGACAACCCTAATAATATTGTCCTGTAAAATTGACTGTGTAATGAAATCACTACTAATCGAATTTAGACTTAGTATAGATTGTTGAGCCAAAAAAAAGCTAAAGCAAATAAGGAATGGTAAAAGTAAACTTCTCACAAATCAAAAAATTTTGAATTATACAATTAACTCAATTAAGGTTTGAGCCGATACTATTAAGGTAGTTGTAAAGTGGGAACTTACGATATAGAACCAAATATTTGAATAAGGTTCTTTGAACTAGATATCGTAAAGGTATGGTTTAAGAACTAAATGGCCAAATAAAATTGTTATTTTAATTGTTTTCTAATATCTTTTAAAAATTTTATTATTTTGTTTTTCGACGAAATTGGTAATATAATTTTGTTTGATCTAATAATTCAATGATATAGTTTATTTTTGTGATATCTGTCTTGTGCTTCCAAATTATATTTTATTTTTAATAATAAGTTGAATTCGTCGAAATTAAAATTGAAAGAATAAATTGAATTATATTTCCCCTTTTCCTGATGATTTTTTGGAAGTTTTGAATTAAATGATTTGTTTTACGCTTTATTAGATATATTTATAATTTCAAAGTACATAAATTATGGCGCTTCATTGGAAAATTTTGTTAGGGATTTTACTAGGATTAGTGTTTGGAATAATTGCGTCTTTTTTTGAAGCTCAAAGTTTTGTAATTGATTGGATCAAACCGTTAGGAACTATATTTATTAATTTACTCAAGCTCATTGCTATACCGCTTATTTTGGTGTCATTGATCAAAGGATTGGTCGATCTCCAAGACATTAGTAAGTTCAAAGTGATGGGCATAAGGACCTTTTTGGTGTACGTTTCTACTACAATTATAGCTGTTTCTATAGGACTTTTAATGGTAAATATTATTATGCCTGGTGATAGTGTGAGTCCAGATACTATAGCGCAATTAACAGGACAAGCAGAATCTGACATGAAGGTAAAAATCGACAATGCAGCTACAAGCACAACTTCTGGACCACTACAGTTTTTAGTAGATATGGTACCTGATAATTTTTTTAAAGCAGCAAGTGGTAATTCCAATATGCTCCAAGTCATATTTTTTGCAATCTTTTTTGGTATTTCACTTTTATTAGTAGATAAAAAAGTAGGTCAACCTGTGATTGATTTCTTTAATGGTCTCAATGAAGTCATCATGAAGATGGTAGATCTTATCATGTTGATGGCTCCATATGCAGTCTTCGCCTTGTTAAGTGCTTTGATCGTCGAGATAACCAATCCAGACTTATTTATTGCCTTGATCTGGTACATGGTCACGGTTCTACTAGGCTTGATTTTAATGATTCTTTTTTATGCATTGGTTGTGTATTTATATGTTAAAAAATCGCCTTTGGAGTTTTATAAAGCTATAGCACCAGCACAGTTGTTAGCTTTTTCTACAAGTTCTAGTGCTGCAACTTTGCCGGTCACTATGGAAAGGGTAGAAGAGCATTTGGGTGTGGATAAAGAAGTAAGTAGTTTTGTTTGTCCACTAGGTGCAACAATCAATATGGATGGCACGAGTCTATATCAAGCTGTTGCGGCAGTATTTATTTGTGAGGCACTAAATTTCGAATTGACTTTTGCTGCCCAACTCACCATTATTTTGACTGCAACCTTGGCTTCTATTGGTTCTGCCGCTGTTCCTGGCGCTGGATTGATTATGCTTGTTGTAGTATTAGAATCTTTAGATTTACCAGCCGAAAGTATGGCTATAGGATTAGCATTGATTTTTGCTGTGGATCGCCCATTAGATATGTGTAGAACTATAGTAAATATAACTGGAGACTGCATGGTAGCCTTAGTTATTGGGAAATCATTAAATAAAATCCATACACCAAAGCCTAAAGAATGGAATGATAATTATGCGGCATAACAGCTAATACTTTCCGCATCAAATTACAAAGCCATTTTTTCCTGAAAATAAAAAAATGGCTTTTTACGATTTATTCTGAAGTACAATTTACAAATATTGACGAATTTTAATCAACTTATTGATTCAACCTTTATAATTTTGAGTAGGCTCATCATTTCTATGGTTTGATTTCTTCTTTTGACTTCACACTAATGAAGTTGGTCATATCGCCTTTTTGGAAATCCATGCCCATATCAGCAAGTTCTTCAAATATAATTTTGCCAGACAGTATGAAATAAATATTTAGATCTGGCGTGTTTACTTGCGCATAAATCTTATTTAGAAACTTGCCACTTTCGAGACCATACAATTTTACTTTTTGGTTTTTATTTTTAACATCAATCAAAAGGTCAAATTTATCCCGAGATAAGACACTTGCTATTTTAGATTTGTCGCTGCTCTCTAAATCTTTTTTGTTTTCGAAAAGGAAAACTTCAACTGTTTCGATGGTGCTTTTAACATTTGAATTAGATTCATTCAACATTTTTAATGCATCACCTGTAAAGTTTACAGCGAGAACACCATCATCGTTTTTATATTTTCTGAATACTTGATCTATATTTTTTTGGGCATTCGATTGAAAAGCGAAGATTCCAAATATAATAATAAGTAAAGATTTTAAGGTCATGATTTTGATTTTTGAATTTGAAAAATATCAGATTTATTTATTTTGATGGTATATTTTTTTTGATATCCGCAAACGAGATATTTTTTAGATCATCAAGTTGGAAATCGGTTTTTAGATGGATGCATGCTAAATCACTGCCTTCAGCGCTCAATATGACAATATTTTTAATCACATCTTTTTTTTCTTGAATCATAATTTTAAGATTTTGATCTTCAGATCGTACACTAATATATTCATCAAACTGATCTTTATCTTTTACACTTTTTATAAAATTATTGACGATGGCAGTTACATTAAATTTAGATTCATCAAGCTTGGTAGTAGCAACTCTGACCGATTTTATATGTTTTGCAATGCGCATTAAATCCATGTCTTTTAGTTCATCATCACTGCTTTCAGCTATTTTTAGTCCAAGATAAAGTGCCCAACCAGGTATTTTTATACCTTCATAATGCTCTGTATTTTTTATCTGTTTAATGATGTTATTCACAGATTTTTGGCTAAATGAGCTTGAAATAAAAGAGAAAGAGCAAATGAAAAGAATGAATAAATATTTCATTTTTGTAAGAATTTTGTTTTAATGGAAATTATTTCTTTTTATTCACTTTCTCAAGGTGTTCAGCACCATCAATATCCAATTTTTTGGCAAGTTTAGCAATTTTGTTCAGGTCAATATTACCCACAAAACTCATCATAACGAAGTCGTCTTTGCCACCGACAAGTAATAATAATTCAGAAATCATTCCATTAGATTCTTTTGTTACAAATCTCACATTGGAATCTTTGTCCCTGACGGTAACGAGTTCTTCGTATTCTTTGATATTAAGTCTTTTATTTGCCTCTTTATATATTTTGTCTGGATTTACTTCAGTGGTCAAAATCCTAAGTCCTTTGAGGTCTTTTACTATAGAAGCTAATTCTTGGTCAGTTCCGCCATCTGTGGCTTTGCTTACCATTTGGAACATTTTAGGACTAACATAGACCACAGTGAAGTTTTGATCTTCCTGATAATCTTTAAAGAATCTTTCGATGGCATCAACTTGTGCAAAAGATGCGAAACTGATAAACATAGCTATTGCTAATGAAAAAAGAGTTTTCATGATTTAAATGATTTTAAAATGTTTAGAATGAAAGGATTATTACTTAAAAATGGATGCTTTTTCGAGCGAACCCATATTTTCTTTTACGGTTTTTGTACTACTATTTAATTTTTTCGAAAGTAAAGCAAGTGCTTGTTTGGTTACTCTCAATGCTTCTTCAGGATCTTCTATTTCTTGTACTTGAGAATAGGTCTCTTTAGGTTGGTCATTATTGTTCAAATTTTTAACAACAATGATTGACCCGACTGCCAAAACAAATATTGCAGCGGCTGCATATATATACTTTCTGATAGACAACGAACGAACCTTGAATGTTGATTCAGTTTTGGTCTCAGCTGATTGGCTTTCACTTGGATAAGTTATTTGGCTTTCATTGTCGAAAAAAACAAATAAGTCTTTGAAAGCTTCATGTTCTTCTGCAATATTAGATGACTTAAAATATTGTTTTAATACTTTTTCATCTTCTACTGAAGTCTCGCCTTCCCAATATTTTTCTAGTAAATTATCTATATCAGGCATCATATTTTTTAAAATTTCTTTTTAACAATTGTTCCTTGAGCGTTTTTCTTGCTCTATGCAGACTTACCTTAACAAAATCGAGTGTCGTCTCGGTCATATCTGCGATCTCTTGGTATGTATAACCTTCCACATCTCGAAGGTGAATGATCATTTTTTGTTTTTCTGGGAGTTGATTAACGAGAGACATTATATTGCCAAATCGTTCGTCATTTTCCATTTTTTTGTCTTGTGTGATATCGCTATCTCTCAAGTGATGGTAATCAGAAATGTCTAATGAAGCTACTTTTTTATTTCTGGTCTTATCAATGGCCATGTTTCTGGTCACTGTCATGCACCATGCTTCTTTATTATCAATTTCTTTAAATTGATCCATTCGGTTCCAAATCTTAATCATGAGCTCTTGCATGATATCTTCAGCATCAAAAGTATTGCCCACGATATTCAAAGCAAATCGGTATAACTTATCTTTAAATGGTAAATCGAGGGCTTTCATTTTATCTTGGCTCATTATATATGTAGATGACGACCTTGGGTTAGTAAATGTTACAAAAGTCATAAAATTTTGTGAATTTTTATCCATTTTGCTGCGATTTCAGTGTTTTTTGCCTTTGTGTTCGGAATATTTTGTGATAAAATGGCGTTTGGATGAACGGATAAAGCTAATTTTGGCCTTTCATAAAAATCAATTAGAAGTATTGGGCGTCATTCAGAGACAAAGTCTTAAGTTTACAATTATAAATTTCATAGGTACCTTTTTGGGGTTTTTGAGTGTAATTTTCATTCATTCACTGGAAAAAGAAATGTATGGCTTATTTCAGTTTTTACATAGTAGTGCTTCATTGCTTATTCCTATTCTTGGACTTGGAATACATGGTGCCATTATAAAATACACGCCCATTTTTGAAAAAAGAAACGCTTCTAATCATTTTTTGGCTTTCTCTTTAGTTATTACAACCATTTGTGCTGCTTTTTCGATTTTGTTGGTTTCAGGTTTGTATTATTTTTTACATCCATATTTGAGTATATATTTTAAAAACTTTAAAGAAACTGATGAGAACAAATTTACTATTTTACTTCTTGGTGTAATATTTTTATATACTGCTGTTTTCGTTGCTTTAGCGATAAGCAGGTATCGGATAGTTGTACCTGACTTAATTAATTCAGTGGGACTCAAAATCTTTTTGCCTATCCTAATTTTATTGTATTACTTTAAGATTATAACATCTAGTGGCTTTATTAATATTGCCATTCTTTATTTTATTTTGATTGCCATTGTCTTATTTATTTATGTGTTGAAATTGTCAAATCATGATCCCAAACCTAGATTAAATATATTAAACAAGAGTGAATATAAAGGTCTTTTTGGATTTATGTTTTTCTCTAGTTTAAATAGTCTAGGAGCGAATTTGGCACTAAGAATGGATGTGGTAATGATAGGTCTCATGATAAGCAAAGAAGCAGTTGGGATATATTTTATTATACAGGTTATTGCCAATGTCATGGATATTC
>DAOLFJ010000185.1:0-9097 GCA_035326365.1 Saprospiraceae bacterium
GGATAGCACAGCAGGATGTCTCTGAAATAAAAATTTAGGTTAGGACAAGGTAACAAATAAAATGATCTGTAAAGATACCATACTTGACTTCATTTGAAATATCAGTTTTTAGACTTACCTTTGTGTTATGATAGATGTTGTAAAAATGGATATTCGGAAGCTATCTCTAGATGAAATCAGAGAAGTGATCACTGCCAAAGGAGAACCAGCTTTCCGTGCCAAACAAATATATGAATGGTTGTGGCAAAAGTCAGCTTTTTCATTTGAAGAAATGACCAATTTGTCTAAACCACTTCGACAATATTTGGATGAAAACTTTGAAATTCGCGCCATTAAAACGGATAAAGTTCAGAAAAGTAATGACGGCACGATCAAGAGTCGTTTTGTATTGTATGATGGACATATGATAGAATCAGTATTGATTCCAGTACCAGATGACGATCGATATACGGTTTGTGTATCTACACAGGTTGGTTGTAGTCTCACATGTAAATTTTGTGCTACTGGACAGATGAAAAGGATAAGGAATCTCGATCCGTCAGAAATTTATGATCAATATGTATTGGTTAATAAACAATGTATGGAAACCTTTGGTCACCCACTGACAAATGTGGTTTATATGGGTATGGGTGAGCCTTTGCTTGCTTATGCTAGTACCATGAAAAGTGTAGAATATCTATGCGAACCATATGGTCTCAATATTTCTCCCAAAAGAATCACAGTCAGTACAGCAGGTATTGCCAAAATGATCAAAAAATTGGCCGACGAAGAAGTCAAATTTAACTTAGCGTTATCTCTTCATGCTGCTGACGATGTCAAAAGAGATGAAATAATGCCCATCAATGAGCAGAATAATCTCGAAGTGCTGATGGAATCACTGGATTATTTTTATCAAAAAACGGGCAATAAAATCAGTTACGAATACATAGCTTTCCAGAATTTTAACGACAGCATAGAAGATGCTAAAAATCTGACCAAACTTTGTAAAATATTTCCTGTGAAGGTCAATATTATTGAATACAATCCGATAGATGGATCACCATTTGTAAAATCAGATGAAGACAGGTTGAATCTTTTTGCAAGATATCTCAAGAGCCAAGAAATAACAGTGACTGTGCGTAGGAGTCGTGGCAAAGATATAGATGCTGCGTGTGGTCAATTAGCAAACAAAGAATAGTCAACACCGAAAATACAATTTGTCATGACAAAAAATGATATCCCTTTCCTGCCAGTATATTTCGAAAGATATATCAATCAAGTTCCTGATATGGAGCTTACAAAAGCTTTGGAAGTTTATGGTTTTGAATTGCTTGAAGCAGAAAGAAATAAACTTATCCAACTTGGTGATCTAATATATGCACCTGGAAAATGGACAATTGCTGATATTATGCAGCATATCATAGATACAGAAAGGATATTTGCCTATCGAGCATTAAGGATTGCTAGAAATGATCAGACACCATTACCTGGATTTGATGAAAATGAATATGCAGATCAAGCTCATGCATCTGAGCGAAGTTTTGAAGATTTGATGGAAGAATTTGTGACTGTCCGTCAGAGTACAATACAATTGTTTAAAAGTTTCAAGCCAGAAGATTTGTTAAGACAAGGCATTGGTTCGGGTAATCCTATCTCCGTCATAGGTCTTGGATATACCATTGTAGGTCATGTCATTCATCATATAGAAGTAGTTAAAGAAAGATATTACCCTCTACTTTAAGTTGATTAATATTGTTTAAAAAAATTAAGTAATATGCCTGTTCATTGGTACGAAGGTCGAGTGATTGACATCAAAGAAATGAGTCCCACAACTAGACAATTTTTTGTGTCTGTTGGTGATGAAGCTTTTGATTTTTTACCAGGTCAGTTTGTAACGATGGATCTTCCTGTAGGTGAAAAGCGCAACCAAAGATGGCGAAGTTATTCGATAGCTAGTCATCCCGATGGTGGACATGTACTAGAGTTTTGTATAGTAAAAGCAGATGAAGGCGTAGGAACTAAATATCTTTTTGAAGAAGTAAAAGTAGGAGATACACTTAAGTTTAAAGGACCCGATGGTGGATTTGTGTTACCTAAAAACTTAGAGAACGAAATCGTCATGGTTTGCACGGGTACAGGTATTGCGCCTTTCAGGAGTATGCTTGCTCACATTAGTAATCACCAACTCGATTTCCATAAAATTCATTTGATTTTTGGTACTAGGAACAGTTCAGGAATACTCTATCGTGAAGAGTTGGAGCGAATGGCACACGAATATTCTAATTTTACATACGACGTAGCATTGAGTAGAGAAAAATTAGATGGTTTTCACCATGGTTACGTACATGATGTGTACATGAAAAGCTATCAAGAAGTTTCACCAATGAGACATTTTTATCTTTGTGGTTGGTCACATATGATCGACGAAGCTGTAGCAAACATTATTCTAAAAATGGGATATGACAAATCTCAAGTGCACTATGAGTTGTATGGCTAGTGTTATAGTGAAATTTAGGTAAATCAGTCGATTGCTTAAGACTAGAGATTTTAGATCAACTATTGCTGACCGAAACTGTTGCTTCACATATTAATAGATTTAAAAGCATGGCAGATTTATTGGTTTTTACGGAGAAAGGTATCTACTGTCCACAAGCGGATGTGTATATCGATCCTTGGAAACCGGTCAATAGAGCATTAATCACACATGCCCATTCTGATCATGCAAGATCGGGCCATAATCAATATTTGGCTACCATCGACTCTGTTCCAATACTAAAACATAGGTTAGGTTCATTTATAAAAGTACAAGGCCTGCGCTATGAAGAATCAATTACCATCAATGGAGTAGAGATATCATTCCATCCTGCAGGCCATATCATAGGCTCAGCGCAAATTAGGCTTGTTTACAAAGGTGAAATTTGGGTAGCAAGTGGAGATTACAAAATAGAAAATGATGGCTTGTCAGGTCAGTTTGCGCCTGTAAAATGTCATACCTTTATAACAGAATCTACTTTTGGACTACCTTCTTTCAAATGGAAACCGCAGGAACAAGTGTACCAAGAGATTAATGATTGGTGGCAATCCAATAAAGAAATAGGACGAACTAGTATCATTTCCGCTTATTCTCTTGGGAAAGCTCAACGTATTATTAGTAATTTGAATAGTGAAATAGGACCCATACATGCACATGGAGCTATTGAAAATACTAACGAAGTACTGCGTAGT
Source organism: Saprospiraceae bacterium (assembly GCA_035326365.1). Lineage (GTDB taxonomy): Bacteria > Bacteroidota > Bacteroidia > Chitinophagales > Saprospiraceae > OLB9. Next base: position 3,205 of record DAOLFJ010000185.1, read on the forward strand.
CAAGGATTTAATATCCCTCTTTCGCCAAAAATAGAGAATGGCGCCAAAACAGATCAATATAAAGGAGCAATCATTATAGCGCCACCATCTGCAATTGGTTCGGCATGGACAAAAAAGTTTGGTGATTATGAAGAAGCCTTTGTTTCGGGTTGGATGAATGTACGCGGTATCAAAAGAAGGAGAAATGCAGAGCGTGGATTTGTACTTTCTGATCATGCAGATTGGACAGGACTAAATGAAGCTATAAGAAATACTGGAGCACATCGAGTATTTGTCACGCATGGCTACACTGAAATCTTTGCGCAATGGCTCTCAGAGCAAGGTTATGATGCCAAAGCTGTAAAAACAGCATTTACTGGCGACGAAGAAGTAGATACAAATGCGGAAAATGTATGAAATTATTTACCACACTTATCAATGGTCTAAGTCAGACAAATAGTAGTCTGAAAAAAACATCACTGTTATCTGATTATTTTAAAACGGAAATAAACGAACTCAACAAGCTATGGGTCATCGCGCTTTTAATAGGTAAAAAACCACCAAGAACTGTCAATACCACGCTACTTCGAGAATGGTGTGCTGAAGAAGCGGGAATTCCTCTGTGGCTTTTTGAGCAAAATTATCATATAGTTGGTGATTTGGCAGAAACGATTGCTTTGATATTGCCAATTTCAGAATCGAAGTTTGACCTTAGTTTGCACGAATGTATTACTCAAATACAAGGATTAAAAAACAAAACAGAATTAGAAAAAAAAGATTTTGTACTCCAAATGTGGCGAAATCTTGACGAAGCTGAAAAGTGGATTTTTAATAAACTTATCACAGGCGGATTCAGAATAGGTGTTTCAAAAAACATAGTCATAATTTCTTTGGCGCAAGCTTTAAATGTTGATAAAAACACTATTGCACACCATTTGATGGGAGACTGGTCGCCAGAAAAAACAAGTTGGACAAGTCTTTTTAGTTTTGAAGAAGGAAGCGCTGATGTATCTCGACCTTACCCATTTTATTTGGCTCATGCGATTTCTGAGACTGATTTATCAGCTTTAGTCCTTGATGAATGGACTGCAGAGTGGAAATGGGACGGTATAAGAGGGCAACTCATCAAGCGAAATGGAGAAGTTTTTTTATGGTCAAGAGGAGAAGAATTAATCACAGATAAATTTCCAGAGTTTGAAAAAATTGAATTGGCGGGCCATGACTTTGTAATAGATGGAGAGATCATAGCTTGGAAAGATGACAAACCGATGGATTTCCAATCTTTACAAACAAGAATCGGAAGAAAAAATGTATCCAAAAAACTACAACAAGACACACCTGTGAAAATCATTGCATATGATATTTTGGAAATTGACCGAAAGGATATAAGACAGATTCCATTCGGTCAAAGAAGGAAAATATTAGAAAACTTAGTAAATAACAGTGATCAAAAACAAATTATATTATCTCCACAGTTGGAATTTGTCGATTTAGATACGCTACATGAATGGCGTAATAGGTCAAGAGAGATAGGTGCTGAAGGATTGATGTTGAAAAAAAGAAGTGGTATCTACCATACAGGTAGGCGTACAGGAGAAATGTGGAAATGGAAAGTTAATCCATATACCATTGATGCCGTGCTGATCTATGCCCAACGAGGACATGGTAGGAGGGCAAATTTATTTTCCGATTTTACTTTTGCTTTGTGGGAAGGAGAAAAGTTAATGCCATTTGCCAAAGCTTACTCTGGACTTACGGATGACGAAATGAAAGAAATAACCACTTTTGTAAAAAACAATACCATCCAAACTTTTGGTCCTGTGAGTAGTGTGAAGATTGAATTAGTGTTCGAATTAGCCTTCGAAGGTGTGGCTTTATCGAGTAGACATAAAGCAGGAGTTGCTGTCAGGTTTCCTAGAATACTAAGGTGGAGAAAAGACAAAAATGTATCAGAAGCTAATAAATTGGATGATTTAAAAGAATTATTGAAATAATATATTAAAAAATTATGTAATATGTAAAATGTGTATTATCTTTGTATTACAATTTTACACCAAATATTTTTTTTTGAAGAATTGATTTATTCAAGGTCCTTTCCCAAAAGCGTAACCGATTTCCCGAATAAACGATTTTTTAATATGCAAAAACCGAATTTTAGCTTACACATTTTAACAGTGGCTGCTCTAGGAACAGCTTTGTTTGCTGCTAAAACAGCGCCTTTTGATTTCAACATGCCTGATAAGATACACACTCATCAGGAAAATCATGTACTTGCTATAAATTGCCCACCAGGTGTTATAGCTTACGTAGATGAAACATGTGAAGTCGAAATTACAGTAGAGATACCAATATCTACTTGTACAATCACGTCCATATCTTATACCGTGGCGGGAGGACCTGCAATAGTAGTACCGCTAGGAACTATTGGACCTATCAGTATTGGATCTTTCCCTCCGGATACTTTTAATGTAGTATGGACAGTTACAGATAACTGTATTCCTCCTACGAACGCAGTTTGCAATCAACCCATTTTGATTCAAGACACCATTTCACCATTAATTACTTGCCCTGATGATATTTCTGTTGGAAATAGAACAGATGGTAGAAGAAACAATCTCCTATCGATTGCACAGCCTGACGTCTCGGATAATTGTGGGATACTCTCAGTAATAAATGACTTCAACAATACAGATGATGCTAGTGGTGTATATCCATTAGGCACGACTGTTGTGAATTGGGTGGTTACAGATTTATATGGCAATACCGCATCTTGCAATATGAATGTGGTCGTTTTTGATAATACAGAACCCATCATTTCCTGTCCTGACACCCTGAGGACAACATGCCTGCCAGACGATCCATTCGAGTTTTATACAGAGTTTTTGGCAGCTGGAGGATCTGCGTCTGATGAAACAGAAATAGACACATCAACGTTTACATGGCTACAGGATATTGATACCACCTTCACATGTCCAGATACTATAGAGCGTGTATATAGTATAGGAGATACATACGGTAATTTCGATACTTGCAGTCAGATAATAATTGTTTATGATACCATAGCGCCGACTGTAATATGCAAAGACGTAACTGTTCATTTAGATGAAAATGGTCAAGTTATAATTACTGCAGATTCATTGGATAATGGTAGTTTTGATAATTGCGGAGGAAGCCTTGTTTTTTCATCAAACTTTGCTTTATTTTTCGGATGTAATGATGTTATCCAAGAATCATCACAAGTAGATGTTATATTTAGAGCTACAGATCAATGTGGAAATTCTGCTACATGTATATCTACTATTACGGTTTTAGATCAGTTACCTCCCACTATTATATGTCCTCCTTCTATTACAGTAAACAATAGCCTCAATCAATGTAATGCCACTAATGTTGTTTTAGGCAATCCAAGTACCACTGACAATTGTAATGTAGCAGTTATAAATGCTACGTTTATGGGGAATATAGTGACTCCAAGTACAGTTTTTCCTGTTGGTTCAAATAACGTTATTTGGACAGTCACTGATATAGGTGGAAACACTGCCACTTGTACTCAAACAGTTGTTGTAAGAGATAATCAATCTCCTATTATTTCATGTCCATCTAACATCACTGTAAACACATCAACTGGATTATGTAGCGCAATAGTAAATTATCAAAGTCCTATTGGTTCAGATAATTGTCCATCATCTATAACAAATCAAACAGTAGGAATAGTAAGTGGTGGATTATTTCCTATCGGCGTGACTACCAATACTTTTGTAGTGACAGATAATTCCGGCGCAACAGCTTCATGTAGTTTTACGGTGACAGTCGTAGATAATCAGCCACCTATCATCACTTGTCCTACTAATATTACAGTCAATACAGCTTCTGGCTTATGTAATGCTGTAGTTAACTATAACTCACCTGTAGGTATAGATAATTGTTCTGGTGCTATCACTACCCAAATTGCAGGTTTAGCAAGTGGTAGTACCTTCCCTATAGGCATTACTACAAATACTTTTGTTGTGACTTCAAGTAATGGACAAACAGCATCTTGTACCTTTACTATAAACGTGATCGACAATCAACCACCTTCTATCACTTGTCCAGCAAACATTACTGTAAACACAGATTTGAACAAATGTAGCGCAGTCGTAAACTATTTAACGCCTGTCGGAATGGACAATTGTTCAAATATAACTGTTATTCGTACATCAGGCTTAGCAAGTGGCAGCACATTTCCTACTGGAATCACAACCAATACCTTTGTGGTAACAGATAATAATGGCAGGACATCATCATGCAGTTTTAATGTCACTGTTGTAGATAATCAGATACCTTCTATCACATGTCCAGGTAATATTACTGTGGCATTAAATAACTCTTGTCAACTTGTAGTTCCAAATTTAAGTACATCGGTCACTAGGTCTGATAATTGTCCATCCACAACGGTAACTCAATCACCTATCGCAGGTACAATAATCCCTTCATCTCACAATCAGACACAAGCAATAACTTTTACAGTAACTGACGGTGTAGGCCTAACAGCAACTTGCAACACTATAATCACTTCTATAGATAATGTAGGTCCTGATATTGTATGCGAAGGTTTTAGGGTGATATCAATTAGTGACTTGCCAGAGCTTACTGCGGCTTCTTTTGTTATTTCGGCAAATGATAATTGCGGTGGACCATTGACATATACTGCAAGAAGAATGGGGAATACTTGTGGTACAAATACACCCGACGATTTTGGTAATTATGTAAATTTTTGTTGTAATGATGTAAACGATACTATAACAATTGTCGTAAGGGTCACAGATAGTCGTGGAAATTTTACTGAATGTATGAATTTGGTAGAAGTACGTGACAGACTTGCTCCAAATATTACCATAGGTAGTCTTCCTGATGTGAGTGTGAGTTGTGGATATATCATCAATGTAAATAATCTAAGTGCGTTTGGTACTTTTGTGCCACAAGGATCGACGAGACAAAATATATTGATCAACGATCCTGGCAATCCTTTTTATCCTACAGGCATCGCAGGGCAAGATGGTGTATTTACAGATAATTGTCCTGGGGCAGTTGTTACTGTGACGACGAGAAACCTACTCACAATGTGCAATACAGGGGAAATAAAAAGAGATTTTGTGATTACAGATATTGGTGGCAACAAGGCGACCTATACCCAAACTATATATGTCATAGATGTCGATAAATTTGACGTAAATGATATTACATGGCCAGCTGCCAATATAAATTATAACAATTGTAATGATATCGATCCTGATGTAACCATTACAGGCAAGCCAATATTAAACACAGACAAATGCAATCTTGCGGCAGCAACATATAAAGATCAGGTGTTTACCAATCCAAATAATTGTGGGTTTATAAAGAGGACATGGACTGTTATTGATTGGTGTCAATACCAAACCAATAATCCTGCGGGTACAGGCAAATGGACTTTTGTCCAAAGCATTTTAATTACCAATAATGTGGCTCCAGTCATTAATTCCAAAGTTTGTAGAGATACAATAATTTGTACAGGAAATGGGTGTGACGCAACTGTTACTTTTAATGGTATAGGTACAGATGATTGTTTGCCAGTGAGTATTACTTGGTCATACAAAATTGATTTAGACAATAATGGAACTACGGATATATCTGGTGTAGGATCTTCCATCACAAGAAAATATAGTATTGGTCTACATAAAATCACTTGGGAAGCCAAAGATAAATGTGGAAATAAAAGTACTTGTGCTTCTGTTTTTACTATTAAAGATTGTAAATCTCCAAGTGCTGTTGCCCTAAATGGATTAGCGACAAACCTTCTGCCTCCATCAGGATATGCATCTATTAATGCCAAAGATTTTAATAAATCTAGCTCAGATAACTGTACACCAACTTCACAGCTAAAGTATTCATTTTC
>DAOLFJ010000186.1:0-8984 GCA_035326365.1 Saprospiraceae bacterium
TGTACTAACGCATATGCTGGTTCTGAGTGCGAAAAATCCATGATTAATTCAGCTGGTACAGCAATGATCAAAACCATCAATGGAGCAGGTATTTTACCAAGAAATGATTTTTTTAAATATGGCCAACCTAGCATAATTGCTAAACTTACCAAGCCGATCATAGCTCCCCTAGGATCCAAGTTAGCAATAACTGTCGGTAGTGAACCCAAAATGGCTAATGGACTTTTTCCAGCCATCAAAGTTGGATTAACATTGAGTAATACTGGTATTTGTTTGGCAATAATAATGATACCAATTGCCGCTAGCATCCCGTGAATAGCAGGCAGCGGAAAGAAATCTGCTAACTTTCCAAACTTTAATAAACCAAAAACTATTTGCAACATAGCTGCTACAAACATACACCCTAACGCTAAATGCCATCCAGTCTCACCTCCACCGAAGTCTGTAACAGCTCCTGCTACAATTACGATCAGTCCAGCAGCAGGTCCCTTGATCGTAAGCCTACTACCCATGAAAAAACTCACAACCAATCCGCCCACAATAGCTGTGATTAAACCCATAATAGGAGGGAATTCTGAAGCTTTGGCTATACCTAAACTCAAAGGTAATGCTAATAAGAATACTATAAAACCTGATATAGCATCTGAACTGAAGTTTTCCTTAAGGCCAGCCAAGCCATCCTTAGGAAGATTTAAATTTTTATTTTCCACGATTTTAATATTGATTATTGATCCAAAAAAATTGGTACATAGCAACTTGACTTGATAAGCTTGTTGGATACCAAATAATAATTTATCCCTGAACGGGGATTAATAAAGTAGGAATTATGCTATGTGAAGCTTCCAACTGTGGAACAATACAAAAAGGGGATATTTATTTTCTTTGAAGTTTAGTAGTCGATGTATCGAATTCTGATCTATGTCAGATATTTCGTTGTTTATTTCGAGATGAATTTGAATTTCATTGGTTGAACTTAAATTATGCTCTGTATCTTCTTCTGAATTTTCATCACCATCTTTTCCTTCTAAGAACTCAATCAAATCCATAAGAGAAAATTCCGATGGACTTACTTGATCTACATTGCTATGGATGTTTGTTTGACTCGGATAGCTTACTTGTTGTACATCTTGTCCGAAACAATGGTATAAACACATCATTTCGAGAAGCAAAAATGCAGAAAACAATCTAAATGCTAACCTCATAGGCAAATAAATTTGAACATTATGATCTATTCAAAGCACAAATGTAATCTTTACTTTAAGATTTGTGTGTTAAACAAAATATAATTTTTTATTTTTCTTCCAAAATTTGTCACTTGTAATTGGTTTTGTACATATTTAACGATCAGATTTCCATTCCCCAGAAAGTTCATTTTAATAAATTAAACATTATTTATATTAATTATAATTATACTATACAAAATTATATTTTATAATTTATTTAACAATGTATTCAAAAACAAATTATATTCCACAGTGTTCTTTATATAAAGATCATCTAAAAATATAGATATCATGACAGAAAATAACAAACCTAGAATTATAGTCATCGGCGGCGGATTTGCTGGATTACAATTTATCCAAAATATTAAAGAAGACGCTTTCGACATCTTACTCATCGACAAGCTCAATCATCATCAGTTCCAACCACTTTTTTACCAAGTGGCTACTTCACAAATTGAGCCTTCAAGTATATCATTTCCTTTTCGTAAGATATTTCAGCAAAGAAAAGATGTTAGAATTCGCTTGACTAAAGTAGAAAGTGTGGACCAATCTACCAAAACGGTTCATACACCTATCGGAATTTTTGAATACGATTATTTAGTCATCGCCACAGGATGTAAGACTAACTTTTTTGGCAACAAAAACATCAAGAAGTATGCTTACAGTCTCAAGTCGACTTATCAGGCAATTACCGTTAGAAACAGTATACTCGAGAATTTTGAAAAATTGCTTTATGTAGATGACAAAGAAAAAGAAGCACTACTCAATATTGTTGTAGTTGGTGGTGGACCGACAGGTGTGGAATTAGCTGGTGCATTTGCAGAGATTAAAAGAGATATTTTACCTAAGGATTTCTTCCGAATAGACTTCACAAAAATGCAAATCATCTTATTAGAAGGTAGTCCGAATACGCTCAACAATATGAGTGACATGTCCAGAGAAGCATCATCTCAATATCTACGTGACCTAGGTGTCATCATCAAAACCCAAATTTTTGTCACTGATTATGATGGCATCAATCTTAAAATGAATAATGGTGAAACCATAAAAAGCAAACACGTCATCTGGGCGGCTGGTGTTACAGGAAACGTTATAAAAGGTCTTGATCCTGAAACCATTACACCAACCAATAGATATAAAGTCAATAGACAAAATAAAATAGATGGTACTGAAAATATCTATGCTATAGGTGATATTTCTTACATGGAAACAGAAAAATACCCTAAAGGCCACCCACAAGTTGCCAATGTAGCCATCAATCAAGGTAAATTACTTGCCAAAAACTTGCTTGCCATCACACAAGGCAAACCACAGAAAGAATATGAGTACAATGATCTTGGTTCAATGGCCACTATTGGTCGTAACAAAGCCGTAGTAGAGTTACCTTTTATGAAATTTAAGGGATACTTTGCTTGGGTAGTATGGATGTTTTTGCACTTGATGCTGATATTGAGTGTGCGGAATAAGCTGATCATATTTATAAACTGGGCTTGGAATTATATTTCCAAAAATAGTTCTCTCCGTCTAATTCTTAAAGATGACGAACGTGCTGATGTAGATAAAGTGAAAAAAAAAGTGATCTCAAAATGGGAGGTCACTGAAAATGCAGAATTGGTGGAGGGATAGCAAATTCTCCTGTTTGATTTATTTAAGTTTATATACCCACTTTGGAATTTAGTATCATTCTTAAATATGAAATTACAAGTAATTTTTAAAATATCGATACCTTTGCCACATAAATTTTCTTGAAGATGAGCAATAATAATCATATTACATTCACCGATGTCAATACTTTAGGAGAGTTTGGGCTTATCGACGACCTTACAAAAGACATTCAATTATACCATACTAATACCATAAAAGGTGTCGGTGATGACGCTGCTGTTATCCACAATGCTAGTGAAGTCACAGTAGTATCTACAGACATGCTCATAGAAGGCATCCACTTTGCCCTGATGTACACGCCACTCAAACACTTGGGCTACAAGTCTGTCGTCGTGAATGTCTCTGATATTTTTGCCATGAATGCTGTACCAACACAAATAACGGTATCTATTGCTGTCTCTAATAAATATTCTCTAGAGGCACTACGTGAATTTTATGAAGGCATTCACTTAGCATGTAAGATGTACAAAGTCGATCTAATAGGTGGTGACACTACATCATCTCCTAAAGGTATGGCAATCAGTATTACAGTACTTGGTCAAGCAAAAAAAGAAGATATCATCTATAGAAATGGAGCAAAAAAAGGAGACATTATTTGCGTCACAGGAGATCTAGGTGCTTCATATCTTGGATTGCAAATACTCGAGCGTGAAAAACAAGTGTATTTAGCACATCCTGGAGTCCAACCAGAACTTGACAAAAGCCAATACCTAATAGAGCGTCAACTAAAACCTGAAGCTCAAGCTGGAGCCATAGAATATTTTAAAAAAATGGATATTAAACCTACCGCCATGATCGATGTTTCTGACGGTCTCGCTAGTGAAATCATTCATATATGCAAACAGTCAGGAACGGGCGCTTTTATTGAAGAAGGTAAAGTGCCACTTCATCCAGATACAGAACGTACAGCACTAGAGTTTAATCTTGACCCTATCACTTGTGCACTTCATGGTGGCGAAGATTATGAACTTCTATTTACTATAGATGAAAAAGATTTAGAGAAAATCCGGTTTATGCCCGAAGTGTTTATTATTGGTGAGATTACAGATCTTTCTGAAGGTATTACCTTACATACTACAGGTGGAAACATCCATCCTATCACCGCACAAGGATGGAATCATTTTAAAGAAAATTAGTGGTTGAATCCCTATTGGATGTCTCTAAGGCTTCCCATCGGTTTATTGAAAATGATGTTTTTGTACTTACTTTGATTGTGTACCGCAAGATGCCAGCCATTCTAGGTTCAAATGCATCAAACAAATAATTGCTATAATCATGACATCCCGCTGGGATTATTATTGATTATAGTGAATTGTAAAAACGCGTTATATTTTAAAAATTAGATCAACTATTCCTACGCTTGCAAACAAGTTTACGAGTCCAATAGTGGTGTAATCTCATTATTTGGAATAGTCATTTTATAGAATCCCAACGGGATGAAAAGAGTTTAGAAATAACATTACGACACATACCCTAAATCCCCGTAGGGATGACATTTTTGGTGTTTATAACACTAACCAATGCCGTCAAATCGTAATAAATTCCCTTACCTAGGTATAAAAATAAACTGTGCACCTAGCTCACTCAACACAAATAAACATAAATTTATTTCAGGGTCTTTGTAGGTAGATATAAAATCTTGCGCCTTATCCATAAATATCAATTCCTTCGTCACAAACTCTTCTAGGGTAGAAGCATTGACGGACCATTTAAATTTATCGCCTGCTTCTATGAGCGATACGCCCATGTGAAGTTCTTGTTGGTGAACTATAAATATGGGATATTTAGACACATTTTCATCTAAAATAACATCAGCCGCTTGTGCCAATATTTTTTTATACGGTTGTAATTGCTGTTGAAGGGCTAAAAACTGATCTACACTTGCCATATATTAGGATCTGAGTTTTAATTTAGCGACACTTTCTATATGATGAGTATGTGGAAACATGTCTACAGGTTGGATAGCAATGGTCTCATATTTTTCACTAAGCAAAGCAAGATCACGAGCCTGCGTAGCAGGATTACAACTGATGTACACGATCCTAGGTGCTTCTAGTTGAAGTAAAGTTTGGACCACATCTTCATGCATTCCTACTCGTGGTGGATCTGTAATGACAACATCCGGTTTACCATGTTTTTTTACAAAACTTTCATTCAAGATACCTCGTACATCACCGGCATAAAATGTAGCATTGGTGATTTCATTAAAAGCCATATTGACATTTGCATCTGCGATAGCTTCTGGTATTTCTTCTATACCCGTCACGTGTTTGACTTTGGATGAGACATAAAGTGCAATACTTCCTAATCCTGTGTACAAGTCATATACATTATCCGTGTCTTTTAATTCTGCAAATTCAAGTGCCACATCAAATAATCTGACAGCTTGTTTTGGATTGGTCTGAAAAAACGACTTTGTACCTATTTGATATTTTACATCTCTGAGTTTCTCCACGATATAAGACCTACCCGACCATAACGTCACATCACGATCAAAAATCGTATCATTTACCTTGGTATTTATGATATAATTCAATGAAGTAAGTTGTGGAAATGTCGTCTGCAACTCACCCATGATCGCTTTTATTTTATCTCCATCATGGTGACCAAAAATCATGATCAACATCCACTCTCCTTGCGTTGTATTGCGCACGATCATATTCCGGAGAAAACCTTTCTGAGACTTGATATCGTAAAATGAATAATCATGTTTATGAGCATAAGACCTTACAAAATTCCTAATCTGATTAGACAAATCATCTTGTAAAAGGCATGTTTCTATATCCACAATTTTATCAAAAGATCCTGGACGGTGAAAACCTACCGCACCAGGTTGGTCAATGACTTCATCTCCTGCTGCTTCTTGTGTAGTGATCCATCTTTTGGAAGAAAAACTGTATTCCAGTTTATTTCTGTATGCAAAATTTTCTTCACAACCGATAATGGGCAAAACCAGACTTTCGTCCAATTTTGCAATACGCCTCACACTATCTTTAACCGTTTGGAACTTATGTCTTAATTGCGCTTCGTAAGCTAGATGCTGCCACTTGCAACCACCACATACCCCGAAATGTTGACATGGAGCTTCGATTCGATCGGGTGAGTAACTGACAAATTTTGTAACGATGGCTTGACTCATAGATTTCTTTCTTCTATATACCAATACATCTGCGACGTCACCAGGTACTACACCGTCTACAAATATCACTTCACCTTCTGAAGTCCTTCCCACTGCTTTGCCTTTATCAGCTATTCCTGTGATGAGCAAGCTGGAGACAGATTTCTTTTTTCTGGCCAAAATGATATGGTTTTATATACGTATCTTAATTAAAATATTCCTTCATCCTATCGAAAAACCCCTTCTCTCCATCTCCTGGTTTAGGATTAAAATTAGACATGGTTCGCATTTTTTCTAACAATTGGGTTTCTTCAGCTGTCAAGTTTTTTGGGGTCCATACATTGACGTTGATTAATTGGTCCCCTTTGCCATATTGTTGCATACTCGGAAAACCTTTGCCTTTTAATCTTAATATCTTGCCTGATTGTGTACCTGCAGGGATTTTTATTTTAACTTTGCCCGATAGTGTAGGCACTTCTGCTTGTGTACCGAGTGCCGTATCTGCAAAATTCAAAAATAAGTCATATACCACATGATTGCCTTCTCTACTTAGGTCAGCATGTGGTTTTTCTTCGATACTAATGAGTAAATCACCAGATGGTCCGCCCGCTTGACCAGCATTTCCTTTGCCACGCATAGACAGTTGCATACCATCTTGAACACCGGCAGGTATTGGAATTTCGATCAATTCTTCATCTGTCGTACGACCGTCCCCTCTACATGTTCCGCAAGAAGCAGTCACTTTTTTGCCGCTACCATTACAAGTAGGACATACTGCTGTTGTTTGCATTTGTCCTAGGAAAGTATTTTTGATTTGCCTTACATATCCCGATCCTTGGCAAGTACCACAGGTAGAAATACTACTTCTATCTTTCGCACCTGATCCATCACAAGTTTTGCAAGTGACTTGTTTTTTTACTTTTATTTTTTTAGTGACACCTGCTTCTATTTCTTCTAAGGTCAGTGCGACTTTTATCCTTAGGTTACTACCTTTCTGTCCTGTCCTACTACGTGATCCACCTTGTGATCCACCAAAAAAGCTCTCGAATGGACTTCCGCCTTCGCCAAACACATCACCGAAATGCGCAAAGATATCTTCCATATTCATACCACCGCCTGAAAATCCGCCACCACCCATATTTTCCATTCCGGCGTGACCATATCTATCGTATCTAGCCTTTTTATTGCCATCGCTGAGTACTTCGTAAGCTTCCGCAGCTTCCTTAAATTTGTCTTCAGCAGATTTGTCACCAGGATTTCTGTCAGGGTGATACTGCATTGCTACCTTTCGGTAAGCCTTCTTTATGGTACCTTCGTCGGCATTTTTATCTACGCCTAGTATTTCGTAATAATCGCGTTTCATTATATGTTACAGATTTACGCTGTGTTTATTTTGATTTAGAGAATATATTATTTACCTACCACGACTTTTGCATGTCTAATGATCTTGTCATTCAGTACATATCCTTTTTCTACTGTGTCTATGACTTTGCCTTTTAAGTCTTCTGTCGGTGCTGGAATATCTGTGATGGCTTCGTGCCATTCAGGATCAAAGTCTATGCCTGTAGACTCCATGGCCTTGAGACCTTTGTGCTCTAAAGTAGTATAGAGTTTGTGGTACACTAGTTGTACACCTTCGCTAAATGTTTCAGCGCCACTTTCAGCACTTTTTTTGGCTCTATCAAAGTCATCCAAAATAGGCAACATAGCAGTAATCGTCTCTTGCGCTGCTGTTTTCATGAGCTCAAAACGTTCTTTGACACTTCTTTTTTTGAAGTTATCAAACTCTGCAAAAAGACGAAGGTATTTATCTTTTGATTCTTCAAGTTCTGCCTGAAGTGTTTCTAATTCTTGCTGTAAAGCAACTTCCTTTTCAGAATGTTTGTCTTTTTTAGCCTTCTTTGGAGAAGTTTCTTCTACTTGATTTGACATAAACTCTTTTATTTTGTTGAACATCGTTTACAATATCAATTATGTTGCCATTCTAATAATTAAGTCAAAATGGCAGACAGTTCTCTAATTTCGGTGCAAAAATGACATTTTTTTCCATAAGATTTGCTATTTCTGGCTAATATACTTATGCTTAAATGAATTAGACTTCAAAAATTTTATTAGTTTTGCATAATCAAACCAATAGCATAATGAAATTTATATTGTCTTTTTTAATGTTGTTTTTTATAATATCTGTAGCAATAAGTCAAGGCTATACACCATCTACCACAGCTTACTCCGTGGGTGGCGGCATCAGCATAGGCGCTGTGATTGCTATCGTGGCTTCTTGGTCTAGAAATAAATCTATTTTGTGGGCCATCATTCATGCTTTTTTGGGATGGATTTATGTGATCTACTATGTCATTACCCGCTAAGTTCGCTTAATTCTCGATATTTTCTGCCAAATAAGATTTGACTTCTGAAAGCTTAGGATTGACCATCAATATCCTACCTTCGGGACTGATGAAGTATTTAGTAGGGATCTCTTTTACTCCGTAAAGTGTAGCTATCGGACTATTAAAGCGCTCAAATTCTCCTATCTGATACCTCCAACTCAATCCATCATACTGAATGGCCTTCAGCCAACTGTCCTTTTTGGTTTCCACAGCTACACTAACGATCTCAAATCCTCCTGCACTTTTATAGTTCGTATCTATTGTTTCACTGTATAATGCCACTAACTCTGGATTTTCTCTCCTACAAGGTCCACACCAAGATCCCCAAAAATCTAGCAATACATATTTACCACGGAGCTCTGAAAGTTTGAAGGTCTGACCATCTAGAAGCGTAGCTGTAAAATCGCTAGCCATTTCTCCACTATCGTATTTCGGTTGTTTGTAGAAGTAATAAACTACATAACCTAATACTAGAAGGACAAGTAAGTAATTGAGTACTTTGTTTATAATTGGCCAGTTCATGATAAATTCGTTTGCATGATTAAAGAAACTTTATAATAAATGAATTGATGTCTTATTTTGTTTCATGCC
>DAOLFJ010000548.1:0-1861 GCA_035326365.1 Saprospiraceae bacterium
CTTGTCTAATTTCTGATGTATTTTGGATTAGAATAGATTTTGTTTCGCCATTTTGAGTATAAATGATATCAAAATGGCGAAACAAAACAATTTTAGTTTCGCCATTTTGATAATTTTATAGTATCTTTGCGATGTATTAATTTGTAAAAATGGAACTAGTAGGTAGGAAAAAGGAAAAACAATCGCTGCTAAATTTTCTGAAATCTGATAAATCTGAACTTGTTGCCGTATTGGGTCGAAGACGTGTAGGGAAGACATTTTTGGTTAAATCTGTGTATCAAGGTAAAATCCTTTTTCAGATGACTGGGTTGTACAAAAGCACACTTGATGAACATATGGAGAGATTTGCAAAGCGACTTGGAGAAGCATACGGTCTAGATATGGCTACCCTTCAGCCCAAAGATTGGTTTCAGGCTTTTGATATGCTGCAAACATTGATAGAAAAACAAAAAGGAAAGTTCAAAAAAGTAATATTTCTGGATGAGTTCCCTTGGATGGCTACCAATAAATCTAGGTTTTTGACTGCATTTACAGATTTTTGGAACTCATTTGCTGTGGACAGAAAAGATCTTATCGTCGTGATATGTGGTTCATCTGCTTCATGGATGATTAAGAAAGTACTAAAGAATAAAGGTGGTTTGCATAATAGAGTGACAGGAAAGATTGCTCTGGAAGCTTTTACATTATTAGAGGCAGAATATTTTTTACAGAAAAAGGGCATCATCGCCACGCGTCTTGACATCGTACAGCTTTATATGGCGCTTGGAGGTATTCCTTATTATTTGGACATGCTTCAGAAGGGAGAAAGTATCGTTCAAGCTATGGATAGGATGTGTTTTGATAAGGATGCACCACTTTCCATGGAGTACGATGAACTTTTTGCTTCATTATTCATTAAAAGCATTCGACATCAAAAGGTCATTCAGCTACTCGCTAGTCATCAGAGCGGTATGACTAGAGAAAGTTTATTGGCGGCAACAGACTTTCATTCTGGTGGCGGATTTACTGATTTGTTGGATGAATTGACCTATTCTGGTTTTATTGCTACAGAGATACCTTTTGGCAAAACAAACAATGAAAGTATAATAAAATTAAAAGATTTCTACACCCTTTTCTACTTAAAATATATTAAAAATTATCAAGGCAAATCTACCGGAATATGGGCCAAGCTATCTATGATGTCAAGTTGGAAAAGCTGGAGTGGTTTGGCTTTTGAAAATGTATGTTTTCGACATATTGAATGTATTATAAAGGCATTAAAAATAAGCGGAATTTTAAATACATACCACAGTTGGTCGCATCGGGGAAACGATGAAATGAAAGGTGCTCAAATTGATTTGCTGATAGATCGAGCAGATAATGTGATCAATATTTGTGAAATAAAGTTTAACCATACTCCATTTGTAATTACTGCTGATTATGCCAGTAAAATCAAGACAAAATTAACTTCATTTAGCCATTTTGCCAAAAGTAAAAAATCACTATTTTTGACTTTTATCACTGCTTCCGGTGTTCAACCAAATAAACATTCAAACGAGTTGGTTCAGAATGAAATACATCTTAATGACTTATTTTATGATTGAATAATCAATTTTGTTTCGCCATTTTGAGTATAAATGATATCAAAATGGCGAAACAAAATAATTTTAGCTTCGCCATTTTGATGAAAATATGTAGGTTGTATCTGTAATACGGTGCTAGCTGTTAGAAGTAAAACATTGACTAAATTGCACAATATCAGATATTTATAATCAAGATCCAGCAAACGGTGAGCCAAATATACCTACTGCAAGTTCTGCCCAAATAAGAAAAAATATTATTAAAATAGCGCCACATATTATAACTCTGTTGTGAATACTTT
>DAOLFJ010000187.1:0-8969 GCA_035326365.1 Saprospiraceae bacterium
ACATTATTATAAGTGTAATGAACCTTCGGGACTTACGCTGATAGACGCTCAGGGAACAAACAATGGCACTATGAATGCTGCTTGGACAAGAGCATCTGCCAATTGGGGAGTTTCTACCACCAACTTAGCATTAGGTGACCATCAAAAAAGGGCAGAAATCGCACTCACAGCTGCCAATCCTGAAAAAATTTATGCGCTTCTTGCTGGCGCGGCCTATGGTGGCACAGGTCTTTTTGGGTTTTATGAAAGTACAAATGCTGGCACCACATGGACGCATAAATGTTGTGGAAGTGGACCAGGTGGAAGTGCGTCTCCTTCCAATCCTAATATACTAGGGTACTCCAATACTGGTAACGAAAATGGAGGTCAATATTACTATGATCTAGCATTGGATGCTGACCCAAGTAATGCCAATAAAGTTCATATTGCTGGTATCAATCCTTGGATATCGTTGAATGGAGGAACGACTTTTACCAACGTAGGTCATTGGTCTAATCCTGCAGGTGTAGGTTATGTGCATGCAGATGTACACAATATCAAAATCTATGGCAACGAAGTATGGACGGTCAGTGATGGAGGTATATTTATGTCTCAAGATAGTGGTAAAGTAGTATTTAATAAACGTCAATTTGGTATTTCAGGAACAGATTTTTGGGGCTTTGGGATGGGGCACAAAGATGCCAATGTGATGTTAGGTGGCACTTATCACAATAGTCACTTGATGAAAAATAATGATGTCTATATCAATGGTTGGATTTCATATACTGGAAGTGCAGATGGCACTCGTGGCTTTGTCAATCCCGGCAAAAACAAAGTAGTCTACAATGATGGTGGTAGAGATCTATTGCCTCCTATTCGTACTCAAAACCCATCTTATCTGCCATTCCACAAAAAACCGAATACAGAACCTACAAGCCGTATCGCTTGGGACCCACGATGTTACAATTGTGTATTTACAGGTAATAATACAGGTCTTTGGTATAGCCCAAATGATGGATATTCATGGCAATTGGTAAGAGATTTTAGTCCTTATTTTGTGGGCGATGTTGAAATTGCTTGGGACGATCCCAACATCATTTGGGTGACAGGTGCCGATCCCAATGGATTTTATGATCCTAAAAAAATATGGAAATCCACAGATAGAGGACTTACTTGGACCGAAGTTACGCCAAGTAGTGCTGCATTAGGTTATAACTCAGATATGTGGTACAACATCACTTTGGGCGACAATAACCAAGATGTGTGGATGAATGTTTATCATAGATATGGATGGAATTCGGGCAATAATAACAAAATATTTTACTCTAATAATGGTGGTACTTCATGGACCAATATCTCTCATTCGTTGCTAAACAATCAAAATATAGAAGATGTAACTTATCAGCGAGGCAGTAATGGAGGTATTTATGTTGGTACCAATAAAAGTGTCTATTACCGCGATAATACGACTAGTGGATTTATAGCATTCTCTACTGGTTTGCCACAATCGATAGCTACAACGCGGCTCCATATCTGGTATATGGAAGGCAAAATAAGGCAGGCAGGAAATCAAAGTGTATGGGAAAGTCCCCTTTACACGATTGGTCAACCTGTAGCCAAACCAATGGTGGACAAATTGAGCAGCTATTGTGTACAAGATACTTTTTACTTTAAGGATTATTCTGCACATTACAAGACTGGCGCAACCTTTGACTGGACATTCGATCCTGCACCAGCTTATATCGATGGCATAGGTAGCGATAGCCCTAAGGTGGTGTTTGGTGCGCAAGGAAGTTACTCTGTGAGTCTTACGGTGACCGATAGCACAGGTACATCTACGGGGATACTTGCTGGTGGAGTTACCGTAATGAATTCGGGATGTGCACTTGATACCATACCTGGTAAAACATTGGCATCTTATGCAAATGGAGATTTTGCTACACAAGGTCAGGCTATGAATTTTGCATCCAATACGGTGACACTTTCTGCATGGATAAAACCGACCGCTACTAGAACGGATATAGGCGGATTGATTTTTGCACGAGGCAGTGGTACACTAGCTACAGGCTTGCATCTCACTGCTAGTAACGAACTTCGATATCATTGGAATGATGACAAATACGGATTTAGCTCTGGATTGACCGTGCCAAATAATGAATGGTCACATGTGGCTCTAGTAGTCACACCAACGCAAGCCAGACTTTATCTCAATGGTAGAGTGGCAACTAATACATCTACACATAACGTGGTAAATTTCGTGCAACCATTCAATTTTGGTGTTGACCCTACTTCTAATGGTCGTACTTTTATAGGACACATGGATGAAGTAGGTATCTACGATAGAGCATTGAGCACAGATGAAATAAGGGAACTCATGCATCTCACCAAAGATCCAGCAGAAGATACATCGCTAAAAGCTTATTATCAATTTAATTCGCCCGATCCATTAACAGATGTAGATAAAGCTGGTAATAATAACATCTTGTTAAATCTTGGTGCCAATAAGATAAAGTCAACCGCACCTGTAGGGAAAGGCGTCTCTCAAACCATAAACGTCAACAATGGTGGTTTGAAAAACTTTATTAATGCGGATTTGAAAATGTATTTCCCTGCTGCTGGACCATATCCCAATGGAAATTTGGTAGTAACCAAAATAAACCAATTGCCTGATACCTTATTTGTAAATGGGATATTGCCAAAGGCTTATTGGGTGGTGAATAATTATGGTACAAATCAGAATTTTGCTACTCTTGATAGTATAATATTTACCAATTCAGGCAATGTTTCTGGTGGATGTAGTGCTGATATGTATGAGTTATACACAAGGCCATTTAATGGCGAGGGACTTACTTGGGGATCGCCGATAGACGTTGCGGAGACTTTTAACCCTTACGCACCTTCATTTGTAAGTTTTAAGCAAGGAAATAATGTGACAAATTTCGGTCAATTTTATATTGGCAATAACAATAAAGAAAGTAGCAATTCAGAAATATGCAACGGCATAGACGATAATTGTAATGGATTGATTGATGAAGCATATTCGCTTTTGGTCACTTCTACGTCTGATAATGGTCTCCATTCTTTAAAACAAATTCTCACCTGTGCCCAAGATGGGGATACCATCCGATTTGCAGCTAACGTAGATACCATCACCTTAAATTCACCATTGACTTTGAGTAAAAATGTGTTCTTACTGGATGAGATAGGCAATAAAGTTGCTATCAAAATGAATCTTAATGCACCTGGCTTCAGTACCGGTAATTATGGTGTCCAAATAACCACTTCTGCCATCGTCAAAATGGAAAATATATCCTTCATTCATACCAATAATAGCAATACCAAACCCATCATACTAAACCATGGTAACATGAATATGAAACATTGTTTACTAAGTGGCAATCCAAAGTCTATCATCATGCATAGCCCTAGTGCTAGTTTTATTATTGAAGGAAGTGTGGATGTGAAGTAGGTGGAGGATGATTAAGGTGGAAAAGTTGAAGGTTTAATGTGGAAAGTTTAAGGTTTGTTAATTGTTAATGCCTGAATAACGTTGATCGCATTGATGGGTAATGGGTTGATACATCAAATACGAATATGTCTCTCTGCGGTATCACTTGATAGTTTGCCTGTCTCGAAATCTAAGAATATTCTAGTAAGTTTTATGTCAACACTATCCGATTTCGGAATGGTGTAAGCATGTTTATTATTCCATGTTAGTTTTTTGCCATTGATGGTCAGGTTGTATCTTTCATAATACTGACTTTCAAAACTTCTATAGATATAAGTATCATTTCCAATAAAATATTGATGTGAATAAATGTCTTTAAAGACATAATACCTTGGAAACAGCCATCCAGAATTGTTTTGCACTATATATTCTGATGATAAAAGTGATAATATTTTTGGGTTCAAGTACTTGTTGAATTCATAAGATTCCATAGCAGAATTTTGTATTCTATCTACTTTGAAATCGATTTCAGAAAAAGCATAAATTAATCTTTCTTTCCATTTATCATTTGAAAAAAAAAGTGAATTGGTTACAAAATTAAGCCATTTGTCATTCTCGATTTTGAGTTCATTTGATCGTGATATAATGTATGTGGTTTTAATGTTCAATTTATATAACTGATAAATCACCATTACACTTTGAACCAATATGAAAAACAACAAAACCTTACTTAGAAAATTATTCTTCATTGTATTTAGTTTTATATAAACATTTGTAATTCCATTTGTTTTTACCCTTAAATAATACAAACTTTACGGAGTCCTTATAACGGAAAGGATTTTCGCAGGTGTTGTGAACTCCATTTATCAAAATGGAATCAAAATTATCATTTGCAAATACTGGCATCAAGTCGATGTAAACTGAATCACTTTTTACAATTTGATTTTTTATTATGATATTTAATTTTGTGTTGTATTCCTTTCCATCAAAAATTTCAAATTTGTCCATAAATTGATTTATAATACTTATTCCTAACTCTTTATGATTTTCATATTCAAGATGAAAGCCCCAACCCAATTTATCTATCATTTCTTCGGCAATAATTGACATAGAATCAGCTTCTTCCTTATTCTTAACCAATAGAAGTTTTTCAATAATAGGTCGAATTTTATTCGCATTTTCACTTGCAATTTCAGTTCTTTTAGATGCTTCTTTAAGATCATTAAAATGCCTATCTAACTCCCAATTGTAGTCTTTAATGATTTCATTGCATACTTTGTCTTGATTTTTTTCTAATCCAACAAAGTAATTAATTAGCAGGAAAGCTACGATATTCAACATTATCAAGAATAATTTGTACAGCATGTTTTTTATTTTCAATTTAACCTTATCCTGAAATCAAAGATAATTAAACAACCTTCAATACTAACGTTACTATTTCCCTCTAAATTGTTTAGGTTTCTGAGATTCCGCAGCCAAGGTTACGATTTCATTGATTCTATTTTGTCTTGTTTCTGCTCGTTTTGCTAGCACTAGCCATTGCAGTATATTTCGTTTGTCTGACCTACTGAGATTCAAAAAATAATCTTTTGCGTTTGGTTTTTGTACAAACCCTTCTTCCAAATCAGGTGGAATAATCAAGGCTTCAGCTTCATCCAAGATCGTCCACGAACCATTTTGTTTTGCCTTTTCTATGACGTCATATCCTGCTTGCGTCATGAGTCCTTGCTGTATCAGTTTTTCTATCTTTTCCTTATTCACTTTGGACCATACACTTTTTGGCTTTCGTTTGCTGAAGAATTGCATAAATTTCTCATTATCTATTTGCTTAGATTTACTGTCTATCCAACCGAAACAAAGTGCTTCTTCCACTGCATCACCATACTCTACAGTGGGAAAACCAGATTTCTTTTTGTAGTATTGCAGCCATACGGATTGTTTTTTATAATGATTTGATATCAACCAATTGCGCCACTCTAGCCTGGTTTTGGGATAAAATAGGTCGACTTCTTGCTCCATGGTACTTACTTTAGTATTTTAAAAAACAATAACTAACCAACCCTTTGTTTGTTCAGATGTTCATATGTTCAGAATAATGCAACAATTTACTAGTCCATATTCTACCTAATGTCTATTTTTGCAAAAAAATAATAAAATGGGATTATTAAGTGGAAAAGTAGCTTTGATCACAGGTGGATCAAGGGGAATAGGTGAAGCCATCGTCATGAAATATGCGGAAGAAGGTGCAGATATTGCATTTACATATGTATCATCAGAAGAAAAAGCACTAGCTGTGGTCGCAGCAGCAGAACAAAAAGGTGTTCGTGTCAAAGCATATAAATCTGATGCTTCTGATTATGCACAAGCAGAATCTCTAGTCAATGATGTGGTAGAAACCTTTGGAAAAATAGATATTCTGATCAATAATGCAGGTATTACCAAAGATACGTTGATGCTTAGAATGAGCGAAGAGCAATGGGATCAGGTTATGCACGTCAACCTTAAATCAGTCTTTAACCTTACAAAGCACATCTTAAAACCAATGATGAAAAATCGATCTGGCTCCATTATCAATATGAGTTCGGTGGTAGGTGTTTTTGGTAATGCTGGTCAAGCAAATTATGCCGCATCTAAAGCAGGTATTATCGGTTTTACAAAGTCAATAGCCAAAGAAGTAGGTTCTAGGAATATAAGATGTAATGCAATTGCACCAGGATTTATAGAAACGGATATGACGCATGTACTTACTGATGAGCAGAAAAAAGCATATATCGACAGCATTCCACTTAAAAGATTGGGAAGTGGAGACGATGTTGCCAATGCATGTGTCTATCTAGGTGGTGATATGTCTACCTATGTTTCAGGGCAAGTTCTGAGTGTTTGTGGCGCGTTAAACACGTAAAAGTTGCCCATTTTTTGACGAAATTTAGTAATATATGTCTTTTTTTATTATTTTTTGAATAATAATTTTAAATATTGTCAAATAAGCATTACTTTTGCGTTCCTTTTCGGGGAATAGTTATAAAATCATATTTTAAATAAAAGATAAATAGATCAAAAAATGAAAAAAGATCTCCATCCGCAAGATTATAGATTGGTAGTATTTAAGGATATTTCCAATGATGAGATGTTTTTGACTAAGTCATGTACAAAGACAAGAGAGACCATCGTATTTACAGATGGTAATGAATATCCATTGGTAAAAATGGAAGTTTCAGCGTTTTCTCACCCATTCTTCACAGGAAAAGTGAAATTTGTGGATACAGCAGGTAGAATTGACAAGTTCAATAAAAAGTTTGCGAAATTCACCAACAAATAGTCTAATAGTTGAATTTTATAGAAAGCCCTTACTTAAACCTAAGGGCTTTTTTTTTATGTATTTGAATATTTTTTATAAATATATTACTTTTTTGCCAATACTTTTTGTGACAAATCTGTTTTAAATTCGTTATATAGAGAAATACCTAATAAACATTCATGAATACCCCCAACATGAAACAAAATAACTTTCCTAAAAATATCATTCTTTTCGGTGATGACAATTGGTTTCATTTACTACCATTGACATTCACAAGGCCTATTGCCGAGCTAAGAGTAGGTATATTGACCATCAAAGAAAAGTGGGAAATCCACCTAAATGGACATGTCAGTTATATAACGCAAGATTATCTAGCAGAAAAATATCCAATAAATATAGAAGATGATAATTTACTGATAAACAGCACATTACTACCTTCGATCACTATACTTAACTATATCAAACAACTACAATTAAACGAAGCATTACTCCTAGGAGATGAGCTGTTGGCGGCAAGATTATCTGCGGATCAGTTTGACCTACTTTCTGATGATCCTGCATCACTCAAAACATTAAAAGGTATCAATCTAGAAGGTGTATCAGGACTTGATATCAGTCGGATCATGAGACCTTATGATATTTTTATGCTCAATGGTCAAGAGATCCAAAATGATTTTGATGTCATTACCAAAGGTAGAAAATCACAACCTATCTCCGAAACCAACAAAATCATAGGAAAACATCCAGTTTTTCTTGAGGAAGGTGCTATTATGGAATGTTGTTTCGTCAATACAGAAGGTGGTCCGGTTTACATTGGCAAAAACGCATTAGTGATGGAAGGCTGCCTTATCCGTGGTAGCTTAGCAGTATGTGAAGGTGCAGTCATCAAAATGGGTGCAAAAATCTATGGACCTACCACAGCTGGACCACACTGTCGTCTAGGTGGCGAAGTCAATAATAGTGTACTTTTCGCAAATTCTAATAAAGGGCATGATGGATATCTAGGTAATAGTGTCATCGGCGAGTGGTGCAATCTAGGTGCCGACACCAATACTTCCAATCTAAAAAACAACTACCTTCCAGTCAAAATTTGGTCATACGTCAAAGAAGGATTTGAAGATACAGGTTTGCAATTCTGTGGCCTCATCATGGGTGATCACTCTAAAGCAGGTATCAATACGATGTTTAATACAGGAACGGTTGTAGGTGTGGCAAGCAATATTTTTGGAGATGGGTTTCCTCGTACTTATATTCCATCTTATTCTTGGGGAGGCGCTTCTGGATTTACCACACATCAACTCAAGAAGGCAATAGAAACAGCAGAAATCGTGATGAAACGACGTAATCAAGATATGTCTGATGAAGATAAAAAGATCCTTGAATACATCTTTCTCAACACAGCAACCAATCGGGTACAATAAATTTACATTGTACCCAATCGAATAAATAATTGATTTACCAACTCGACTGACATATGTTTTTTCCAATAGGTGACACGCAAGTACAAGGTGGCCACAAACCACTCGTAAGTTATACCTTCATTGTCATCAATGTTGTAGTATTTTTACTACAACTATCCACACCAGGCAATCTTATTTGTCAGTTTTCTACGATACCTCTTCACATAATAGAAGGTACGCAATATCACACATTGATATCTAGTTTGTTTCTACACGGTAGCTGGATGCACTTACTTGGGAATATGTTGTTTTTATGGGTATTTGCAGACAATATAGAAGCAAAAATAGGTAGTGTGAAGTTTCTTCTATTTTATATCGCTGGTGGATTAGCTGCTAGTTTTGCACATATTTATTTCAGTACTACACCACAAGAACTTCAAAACATTACCTGTCTTCCATGTAGTGATAGTAATCCTTGTAATGTAGATATGATTGTTTCTGCGGCTGTCGTACCATCTTTGGGTGCAAGTGGTGCTATTTCGGCAGTGATGGGTGCGTATTTGCTTATGTTTCCAAAATCACAGATAAAAGTTTTAGTATTGATCCTTTTTAGGTCTTTTTATGTACCTGCTTTGGTATTTCTGCTTATTTGGTTCGGACAACAAGTGTTATCTGGTGTGGGTTCATTGATGCCTTCTGGCAATAGTGATGGTGTAGCTTGGTGGGCGCATATCGGTGGATTTGCATTTGGCCTTATCGCTGGACTCTTTCTAAAAAAATATGTGAAAGATAGCTTGGATTATGAATGAGGAGGAAGGTGGAAGGTTTAAGGTGGAAGGTTTAA
>DAOLFJ010000188.1:0-8964 GCA_035326365.1 Saprospiraceae bacterium
TAAAGCTTATATCATTTTCAATTTCTAATGGTTTATTATTAAAATTAATTCGATATCCTTCAACTCTATTAGTATCATTAATATCATTATCATAATCATAGCCACCGAGCCAGATATAGTCTTCTTTTTGAGCATGACACCAAAAAGATAAACAAACGTAAAAAAGAAGGAATATATGTCTCATTTTAACAATTAAATTTAATTATTTGAAAAAGGTAAAAAACGGCTTTCCTCATTGAATTCAGATGAAAATAATTCTAATATCTTATCATTTAAAAGTTCGATATCACTTTTTGCCAAAAGAGCTGTAGTTTGATGAATAATCATCGGAAGATCATTTTCATTATTATAATTGTAGAAAATTAACCTTCCATTTTCTTCATTGTCTATTGTCATTACTTTCTCGTATCCTATGCTTAATTTATCATAAACTTCAATATTGAGATTTGTTTTAATGATACCATAATCGTATGACCAACTTACTGATTTTTTGTTGACAATTAAGAATTCTTGTCCATACTTATTCCAAAGGAGATATTTTATAGGAAGGCCTATAAAGATAAAAAGTATTAAAATTAATGGTATAGTCATTGAAAGTATTTCATCAGCTTTTATTTGGATTAAGACCGTCATTAAAATTATTAATTCAATTGCAATTAAAAATGAAAGTACTCTAATACCAATGATTGATGCTTTTATTTGAATAGTTGCATATACATTTAAATTGTCTGTATGGATTTTAATTACATTTTTCATTGGTATTCATTTCTGGCTTAAAAATAGGCATAAACATATAAATTTAAAGTAAATAATTGTTTTATAATGAAGTATTTAGAGAAATCAAATATTTATATTCTCTGAGCTCCTATCTGCAA
Source organism: Saprospiraceae bacterium (assembly GCA_035326365.1). Classification (GTDB taxonomy): domain Bacteria; phylum Bacteroidota; class Bacteroidia; order Chitinophagales; family Saprospiraceae; genus OLB9. Next base: position 876 of record DAOLFJ010000188.1, read on the forward strand.
CAAATATAGAACAGATTTCCACTTACCACATATCAATATTCGATTTTTATCAAAAATGAAAATTAATCACAGCTAAATAGCATCTTTGTTATCAAGTTTCCACCATAAAAAAAGCCGCTCATCTTACGAATTACGGCCTTAAAGCTATTCCGAGCTAAACGGGAAAATTGTCAAAGTTTATTTTGGTGCTATATGAAGCATTTTGTCAGAAATAACTTTTAGTATTTGGTAAAATGGGTTTCTATTTACAGCCTAGATCTATCTGCGACTGCGTGTCATTATTCGGAAAACAATTGCCTGAATATACTGAGACGGGTTTGTATCTGCTCATAAGAGGATCATACAATCCATTAGCAAGAAATTCTGTGAGGTCACTGACTTCAGCATCAGTCAAGAATAATGGTCTGAACTGTCCGTCTATTCTGTATTTTTCTATTCTTGGATTTTCAGAGACGCCATGATTAAAATATTCTACGACTTCTCTTAGACTAGTTTTGGATGAGCCATGAAAATAAAATCCTGCATCTTTTAAGTTGTATAGTTGGGGTACTTTAAATTTGTACAAATCGGCATCTTTTAAGGTGAAACTTGCTCTCCCTTTGCTTCTGCCATCATCTGTTTTGTACACTAAATAATCGCTTTGGTCTAAGTCTTTGACCCCTACAGCGGCAAATCGCTGACCATTGAGGGACGGACTATTGTGACAATTGACACATTGGGCTTTTCCGAAGAATAGCATGGCACCATTTTTCTGAGATTCTGTCATAGCATTCTGATCGCCACGCAGCCATTTTTGGAATGGTGCTTGATTGGTCAATATCGTCCTGAAATAAGCAGAGATGGCGTGAGATGCTGTCTGCAAGGTATATCTTTGGTTTTCAGGGATATCATAAAAAGCATTGTCAAATAAAGCTGTATACCCGAGCTTATCCATCAATTCTTTATTTATATCTTGTCGATGTGTGATCAATGCCCTTGTCACTACAGCTTCGAGTCCTTCGCGATTTTCTTTATTGATAGACGTAAGTGGATCAGCTACGCCCCATACACTTTCTGTACCTGCATTCATACCATATGAACCGAAAGCACCATTCCACAATGGATTGCGCACATATGCAAGATTGATAACCGGAAGTGGTCTCGCACCTTGGGCATCTACTTCGTGGCCTTCATAGTTTGGACTTATGGTCCTGCCTTCGCCATGATGTCCGAATCCCAAAGCACCATCTGCTATACCTTGAAATCTGCCCGCTGTAAATCCTATCTCAGGAATGTGACATGAGCTGCAGGAATATGTCGCTACAGACTCTGCTTTTTTGGCAGTCATACCTATGCCTGTCTCATAAAATAACATATTTCCCAAAGCAACCTTGGGATAAGACATCGGGTTTTTTGGATCTTGATTGGGTATGACATCATAATTATTGCCTGATGGCATGGTGTAAAAATCTAAATTGCCTGTATAACTTTTGGTCTTTAGCAACTCAATCAGCGCTGCATCTACATCTGTGTCTGTCTCCACTATGGTAGGCTCGTGGACACAACTGAAAGTAAAACTTATCAAAATTAAAAATAAACCTAATTTGTTCATGGGTCGATATATTTATCATAAATAATGGGAGGCAAAAGTAAGTGCTTCGATCTAGCTAAAATGTGACGAGCATCACACTTTTGAAAAAACATGTCATAAAATGATATATATCAGTTTTTGTGAAAAAGTAGTCTTTTTTGGCAGACATAATGGTCATTTATTAAATCTTTGCATCGTTTTATCTATCTATTATTTACAACAAAATCCAAAAGTCCATGAAAACAGTATCGATTAGTAAAACCTCACTCCTATTATTGAGGGTCAGCATAGGAATCGTTTTTGTGTGGTTTGGACTACTGAAGTTTTTTCCAGGTTATAGTCCCGCTGAAGACCTTGCTGCCAATACAATCAATAAACTGACGATCGATCTCATATCTTCTACCGTGAATAAAATTTTACTAGCCATTTTGGAAGTCGGAATAGGACTTTTTTTAATCATCGGCTTTTGGCGTAAACCAATCCTTGTTTTGTTATTGGGTCATATGATTTGCACGTTTACGCCGCTGTTCTTTTTTCCAGAATTATCCTTCAAAACAGCTCCTTTTGTGTTTACATTAGTCGGTCAATATATCATGAAAAACATCATCATCATCTGCGCGGCATTGGTGTTGTGGCAAGAAGAATGAAGTTAACCCATAGTCATTGCCAAAAGTCTTTTTTCGTCCAATATCAATATGTTTTTTCTTGATAACTCGATGATACCTAAGCTTTTCAGTTTTGATAAAGATCGGGTGGCAGACTCTCTTGTTGTGCCTGCCATATTAGCTATGTCAGCTCTTGAAATCTGAATGTTTAAGGCGTGGGAAGTATTATGAATGCCATATTTTTCTATCAATAAAATAAGGCTTTCACTGATTCTGACCAGAACAGATTGTTGTGCAGTAGTGGTGATTTTGTGTTCAGCTTCTTTTAATTCACAAGCCAATAGATTGGCAAACTTAAGGATAAGTCTTCCATTTTGTTCTACCAATTCATAAAACAAATTTCTAGGGAAAAAACAGATTTTGGTGTCTTCTAAAGCTTCAGCCGAACTAGAGTTGACATCGTTGCCGAAGATTGCTCTATGGCCTAATACATCACCGCTTTTGAGCATTTGGACTATTTGGTCTTTGCCATCAGCACCCATTTGTACTAGTTTTACTTTGCCGGAACGAATACAAAAAAGTCCTTTGGGTATGGCACCTTCTTTAAAGACAAGATTTCCCTTTTTGACGTGTAATATCTTTTTTATGCCATCCAACTGACCCAAAAACTGATCATCCAAATTGTTGAACATGGAGACATCATACTGTGGACAGGTGCTACAATTTTGACAATGTGGAGATGGCCCTTTAGACATGATAATACGTTCTTAGCACAAAATTACAAATTCATTTATATATATATCTGTTTTGTAGATATAAAGTGGTGAGAAACGATCTTTGATATTTTAAATCCGTCTTAGTTCAACTTAAGATTCCAATTTAAATCTGCCATGTTTTATTGATATTTCTTGGTCAGTTAAATTTGGTATAATTAATTCTTCTTTTTCCATTCTTTGGCTAGTATGGCATAAATTACATCATCTACCCACTGACCATGAAAAAACAAACTTTCTTTAAAATGTGCTTCTTTTCTAAAACCTAATCGCTCTACCAATCGCATAGAGTCAATATTTATTGGGTCAATAGATGCGATGATTCTATGTTTGTGTAAAGTATGCACTAGATAGTCAATGATCTCAGATAATGCTTCTGTCATATATCCATGGCCACGATATCTTTTGTCTAATGTGTATCCTATTTCTACTTGATTGTTTTCAGGACCTAAAAAATGAATTCCCACGTCTCCGATCACTTGATCACTAGCTTGTTCAATGAGCACTAATTGGAACCATGTATCTGGTATATTTATGACATTAGATGTTTTGTTGATAAAATTTTCGATATCGTCTATGGACGTTGGAACCATGCTTAAATATTGGTTAGTTTCTGCATCGGAGCGATATGTGTATAAAGATTCTTTATCATCTATACTGACAGGGCGTATCATTAATCTTTTTGTTTTAATGTCCATTGGCTTTTATATTTGATGGTTATCTCAATGCTGTTAGTATGTTGGCATCAAAATGAAGGTATTCAAAATTATTGTATTTTACGACCATGTAAATATATAATTGTTTTTTGCATCGGTTATGAATTCTGTTAAATATTCTTTAGCATGTGTGGAGAATTAGATCTTTTAGGTTTTCGAAGCCTATAAGGTCTGGGACGAAATCACAAAAGTCAAGTTTCATACGTTAGTATAATATTTAAACAACTAAACCTAAATGTCAACTATATGATAAAGACACTTTTTGTCATGACCACGGTAATAGGGCTAATTTTATTCCCTGCTAGTGCTTCTCTGCAAAAGAAGGATGCTGTACTAGAAAAAGTAATCGACAAACTACAGCAAAATGTAAACATCAGTTATGATTATCTGACCAAAACGGATAATTATTTTAATAGCACATTTATTGTAGATTCAGGTAGTGTAATTCGATTTAGTTCAGCAGGTGGATTACATAAATTTGGATTTTGTGTCAAACAAAAACAGGTAGCATATTTATTTGATGGCATACATTTTTCTAGATACAAACATGATGAAAAAGTAAAAGTAGTGTATGATGAAGGAGAAATACAAAGTGATGAAAGCTATTTTGATAATTTTGGGTTTTGGGCACAAAGTCCATTTCAACTTGCAGATATGGAAGGCTTAGTTAAACTAGAAGACAAATTTGTGGAGGGTAGAAAATGTCACGTCTTCCTTAAGGAAACCAAAGTACCATCTTTGGTAGATACTACACTGATAGACACGAATCAAAAGTTTTGGTTTATAGATAAAGAATCACATGAAGTCTCTATGATTAGAAATATCATAATACTTGAAAATGATACTTTACAGAAGATGGAGCATATGTTCCTTAATTTTTCTTATGGACAAGATGAAAAAAATGCCATTAAAGGATTGGAAGATCTTAATTATGAAGTAGTCCTTGCTGAAAATGAGTATCCTGAGCTTGAAATTACACCAATTAAGATTGGACAAAAAGTAAAAAATAACAAATATGTAAATATCCACAATGAAGAAACAATAATTTATGGTGAAGATGGAAAATCATCTCTTATAGTCTTCGGATTAATTGGTTGTGGTGCCTGTGAGCTAGCAATCAAAGATTTGTTAGCGATTTATCCAAATCTGAAAAAAGATATAAATGTTTTTTACACTAGTTTTCAGAACAAAAATTTTGCAGTAGAAAAATATATTCAAAGAAAGAAATTACCAATTGTGGCTTTTGGAGCAGAAAGCAATATGATAGTAGATTTTCAATTGTACACCTCGCCTACATACTTATTTATTGATAAAAATGGCTTTGTCACTGAAATATTGGAAGGATTCGATCAAGAAAACAGAACCAAACTCTTGGACTTACTTCTGATAAAATAGACCATTGGTAGATTTGTTTTTTTTAAGCTATGATTACATGATAACTTTGTGGTTTTGTAATCAAAACGAATCATAAAGCATGAATGTCAATACCTTTTTTATTCCACTTACTTTAGTATTTTTTGTAAACGCTTGTGCATCATCAAAACAGCCCGCACGTTTACATGAGAGTGAATATACGCCAGCATCGCAAGGAGTTTATAATGAGATTGTAGCTATGGACAAAAAGTTTTTTGATGCCTACAATACATGCGATATACCTACGGTGCATAGATTAATATCAGATGATGTTGAGTTTTACCACGATTTGGGAGGACTCAGTACGTCAAAAAATCAAATCATAGATGGACTTAAAAACAATATCTGTGGCAGAGTCACTAGAGTATTAAAAGAGGGAAGTATAGAAGTATATCCGATCAAGGATTACGGAGCTGTCCAAATGGGCCAACATGGTTTTTACAACCGTGCAGAAAAGAATGAAATCAAATACGCAAAATTTGTACACATTTGGCGACTTGACGGTGGTGTTTGGCAATTGGCTAGGGTAGTAAGCTTGCATTAAGCAGATTATTTCAATTTCTTAAGCGAAATTGTGAAGTATTTTGTAAAATAAAAAGTTGCACAATACTTTTTTAATATTACATTTGTATAAAAATAAATATCTATGATTAATTTAATGAATTTAATTTTCGGTCTCGGTGGACAAGAATTGCTTGTTGTTTTCATAATACTATTTAGTGGCCTAATTCCAATTTATTACATGATAAAAATATTGCTGAGTAAGCGTTTAACAACTAATTCAAAAATACTATGGGTTTTAGCCATCTTTGTGTTATCATTTATAGGATTGGTTGCTTTCTATTTCAGTGAGGATTATAAGCGTATGCAAGGTTAATTACCTGTAAATAAAAATCCTAGTTGATTTGCTTGTATTTAATTATATAAGCACACACACCACGATACACATCTGATATTGCTAGTTCAAACTTGAGTAAATCAATAGTCACGATATCTTCTGTCCTTTTATACTCATTTAGAATCCAAAGTCGGTCTTCGTTTTTGTGGAATTTCTCTAGATGTACATTACCTGTCGAGAATAAAGACATAGGTTGTAGAAACATGTATTTTTACAATCTATCTTTTCAGTTTTAATTTATCTTTTTGGATGATAATTTCTATTCCATCACCTCAACAACACTATCAACTCATTACGACTACGTACGCCAAATTTCTCGAAGATATTTCTGATGTGTATTTTGATGGTATTGATAGAAAGGAAGATCTTGTAGTCTATGTGTTTGTAAGGTTTGCTACTCCATAATACTCTTATAGATTTACCATCTCACACCTTCGCCACACATAAAAGCAAAAATATAAAGAAGTTACTCAATATCAGTATTTTTTTATTGGCATTTTATGTTGCGCTGCGTCAATCTTTCCAAAAACTTCCATTTCGCCATCAAAAATAATCAAGAGCATATAATTTAGATGCATTTTAACCGACTTTTATTTATGGTGGATACAAAATCACATTGCAAAGATCACAGCAAAGATTTTTTAAAGCTTCACTTTGATATCTATAGTTTGTCTTTTGGTATCGAAGATTCATTTCGAACTAGTTATACCTATCCAAAATATCACCCACATGGGGGATTGACATCAAAATGTTTGACCACTACCTTTGTCCTAAATTTTAGTCATTTTTCTTATCACCAATATAACCATGATATGTTAGCAATTCAAAACAAAATCAATCTCTTCGTACTATGCTTGAGCTTTGTCTTCTCATCACACTTTTGTGCAGGTCAAGTGTGCAATGGCAACGTGAGAATTGACTCACAAAATGATGTCGCCAATTTTGCATGTACCACAATCAATGGAAATTTGAATATAACGGACTCATTGGGCGTCAGTAATGGACTTACTGATCTCAATTTTTTATTTGATGCTGGATTGACAGTTGTTAATGGTAATATAAATATATTTAATAACTCTAATCTAAATTCTCTCGAAGGCTTAGATATAGTTTCATCCGCTAGTTCGTTAATTATTGAGAATAATGATAATTTAACTACTTTTGGTGGTTTCCCTTTTCTGCTACAAAATGTCATAAATTTAATTGTACAATCAAACGATGTTTTGACATCTGTTCAATCCTTTCCTTCTTTGGCATCTTTGAATTATTTAGAAATTACAAGCAATCAAGCTCTCAGTTTTTGTTGCTTTGCTGAGCCACTGGTAGATATCGCCGTCTCGGTAAATATAAATAGTAACGCCCCTGGTTGCAACTCCATCACGGAAGTATCTTCTCCACCTGCGTTGACCTGCAATGCTGATTTTACTGTTTCAACATCTGCGACAGATTGTAGTGCACTAGTAAGTATCACCGACCCATTTGCCTTGGATAATTGTGATATTGTCTCGTTTACCAATCTACTCACAGGATCAAGTGGCAATGTTATCTTTTCTGGAGCAGCTGCCCCTGGTCAGACATTTCAATTCTCACTACCTGAAGATACATATTCCAATAGCTATACTGCGACCGATGGTGCAGGAAACTCAACAACGTGCGTACAACTCATAACTGTAGCTGATCAGATAGCACCTGTATGGACGATTCCTAGCAATCAACAGACCATCACAGGCACTTGTGGTATTGATAATTTTACAGCATTATTCAATGCCAATCTACCGACAGCGACAGACAACTGTGGTGTCCAACAATATTCAGATCCATTTGTCGATACGCAGCTATGTGGAGGCAGTATGCAGCGTGTTTATACGTCTATAGCAACGGATATCAACGGGAATAATTCTGTGCCTTTTACCACGACCATTATCTTACAAGATATCACACCGCCTGTGATCAGCGGCATTCCTCCTAATGTGACCATCGATTGTGATGATGCGCTGCCTTCAATCCCTACACCAGTGATAGCGGATGGATGTAGTACTTTCAATGTAAATGTAGCTTCAAGTATCGCCAACGGCCCTTGTGGTTTAGGTCAAGCTGCACAAGTCATAACATAC
>DAOLFJ010000189.1:0-8935 GCA_035326365.1 Saprospiraceae bacterium
CTAAATGATGAGATTATTTTGAAGCCAGGTTCATAAGACATTGATTATAAGGCAATAAAAATTTAAACAAACTCATACCCTAAAGATTGAAATAATCATTAGCGTTATTTTTAAATACTAAAATAAAACAACTTTAAATGAGAAGCCTAATTCTTATCCTTTTATCTTTTATGACCATTTATTTGAATGCTCAAAATGTGGGAATAAATACAGCAAACCCTCAAGAGCAATTACATCTTCGCAGTGACTCTACCAAGATCGCCATTAGATTAGACAACAAAAAAAATGCTCAGAATGGATTTAATTATTTTACAATGAATATGATACCTACTTCGATAAGCGCAGTGGTAAATAATCCATCTTATAAAAACTGGACTAATCTCAACCATAATCTCCTAGTAAATAGTGATGACAATAGACAAAATGGACCACAATTAGAAATTTCCCCAGATTGGGCCAATGGAATCAAAGTTCAGTTTGCTCCCACATCAACTATCCCATCCAATGCTCAGATTACAGACATTAAACTTAACGCAGAATGGCGAAGGTTTGGTACTTATGCAGGCACTTATGCTTTTGCCTTAAATCTAATCAAAGCAGGTAATAATCAAAATTTACTACAATTTGAAACTCAATTTATTTCGAACTCAACTGATCTTATATCAAACATCAGCTATACTGACTTGATAAATCCTATTACACCAGATATGGTTAATCTAAGTGACATTATGCTTCTCTTTGCGCCACAATTATCTTACATCAATGGACTCAGTAGATTGGAAATTGATAGGCTTTGGCTAGAAATAGAATACAAACTCCCTGCTACTAATGGTACAAATGTATTTTGGTCAGCTGGCACTAAAGAAGGAGAATTTAAAATCACCAATTCACCAAATCTCAATAGCAACGAGTATCTCACCATTGATGAAACGGGTACAACGCAGCTTAAAGGTCTCAGGATTTCAAAAAATGCTGGCCCTGGCAAAGTACTCACATCCAATGACGAAGGTAAAGCATTCTGGGCAGAGATACCACAACAAGATTTTGATTTTATTTGGCTCAATAAAGAAGATACCGCTTACTATGCAGCAGGACCAGTACAGATCAATAACAAGGCAGGTGATCCTGCTATTATATTCGATAAAGGAGCAAGCAAAATCAACAATAGTATTAATCTTTTAGAGACCAACAACAGACTACTAAATGTTATCATTGATGCCAACGATGATCAAACAAATGAACAGTTCAACATCTACAAAGATAGTACAGAAGCACATTCTCAAAACCCCGCTGTAAGGTTTAATCTTGGAGGAAACAATAGCTGGATCAATGGTGGTGGAAATTTAGGCGTGGGTACAGACACACCACAACAAAAACTTTCTACAATAGGCACTGTAAGGGCTGCAAATGATACTACTGAAACAGAATTTATAGAAATGAGACATGGAGGCAATCATGCCTTAATCAATACAGTGGGTGATGGTAAATTGATCATTCAGCACGATGGAGTGCAAAAAATGACCATTCAGGATGATGGCAAAGTAGGTATTGGCACTATTAATCCTCAAGAAGAGTTGAGTACAATAGGTACAATACGTGCAGCTTTTGATGATAGTGAAAATGAATATGTAGAATTTAAACATGCTGGTTTCAATGCGCTGATCAATACTGTTGGCGATGGTAAACTTATTTTCCAACACGATGGGGTTCAAAAAATGACAATTGTTGATGATGGGAAAGTAGGTATTGGCACACTAAACCCCGAAGAACAACTGGACGTGACAGGAGCCATTAAAATAGGAAATACCACCAATGTTTTGCCGCAGGGAGGAACAATAAGATGGAATGGTACCGATTATTTGGGCCACAATGGTAATGCTTGGAAATCATTTACAAAGCCATCAGATAACGATGGTGATACCCGGATAGATCTAGAAGCTTCTCCTGATGATGATATCATAAGGTTTATATCTGGTGGTAACTCGATCTGGTCTATAAAAAACCATCAGTTAAGATCATCTAATCAAAATATAGCAATTGGCAATAATACGCTCAATAATTTAACTAGCGGTATTAATAATATAGCAATTGGTAATAATAGTTTGAGAGAAAATGAAATTGGTGGCAACAATATTGGAATAGGATATAGTGCATTATTAAACAATTCAAATAAATTTGGAAATATTGCAATCGGTGACTCCACCCTTTGGCAGAATAGTATAGGAGCCACCTTGAGTTATGAAGCAAGCGATAACATTGGTATTGGTTTAAAGAGCTTATATAATATTAAAAAGGGATATAGAAATATTGCTATTGGCAACAATACACTAAAAGCAAATACTGATGGTTACAACAATATAGCGATAGGAGACAATGCACTTTTATCTGATCAAACTGGTTATGATAATGTAGTCATTGGGGAAAGGGCTGGATTCAGTATGACAACTGGAAACGACAATACCTTTATTGGTACCCTTTGTGCAGCTGATATTACTTCAGGCATTCAAAATACAGGGATTGGTTCCATCTCACTTGCCGATACTCACGGTGATTATAATACTGGTGTAGGTGCATCTTCCAATAGTTTAGATGGCACGAGAAGCAACTCAGCAGGAATTGGGTACAATGCCGAACCCGATGGCTCAAATAAAATTAGAATTGGAAACGAAAGCGTGATTCAAATAGGAGGACAGGTTGGTTGGAGTATACTTTCTGATGGTCGTATAAAAGATCGGGTTGAAGAAAACGTGCCTGGACTAAACTTTATTGAAAAATTAAGGCCAATTACATTTCATTATGATATAAAAAAGCAAATGACATTGCTCAATCAAGTAGATGATAATAATTGGGAAGGCAAGTTTGATATAGAAAATATAAGCTTTAGTGGATTTATAGCACAAGAAGTAGCATTGGCTGCTTTAGAAAGTAATTACAGTTTTTCAGGCGTTATTACCCCTAAAGATGAGACGAACCAACTATATGCTTTACGTATGGAGTCATTTGTGGTGCCTTTAGTACAAGCTGCAAAAGAGCTAAATATAGAGAATAAGTATCTAAAGAGCCAAGTAATAAATCTCAAAGATGATACAACTAAGTTAGAGAATGAATTAAGAGAGCAACAAATAAAAATAGCGCTTTTGCAAAAGGAAAACGATGATTTTAAGTATGACCTATCAGTAATGAAAGAAGAAATTAAAGAAATGATTAAAGCTCAAAAACAAAAGTAAAAATTTTCAACTTCCCAAAATAATTAATAATGAAAATTCAAATTGTTATCAAAGTTTTTATCTGCTTAGTTATTGTCCAAAATACTATTGCACAAAACGTAGGGATCAATACCAACAATCCACAAGAACAACTCCATCTTAGATCAGACTCTACAAAACTGGCCTTAAGAATGGATAATAAAAAATCTTCAGCATCATTTAACTATGCTACTTTCGTATGTAATCCCATATCCGTAGAAGCAGTCCAATTTGATCCTTTATTACAAGACTGGAATGATTTTACAGTAGGAAAGTTGCTCAATAATGATGACATAAGGCTTACTGGTCCTTCTATTAATATTTCTCCCGATGGTGGAAACATGGTTAAAATAAGATTTAGGTCCAATAATAATATCCCGGCCAACGCTGAATTATTGGAAATTGCTATCATAGCAGAATGGAGAAGAAGTGGTATAAACAGTGGTTCAATCATATTTGTACCTTCTTTGCACCGATATGCAGATAATCTGACATTGCTAGGATATCCTACAAAGTATCTTTCCAATATTACAGATCAAATAGAAAATATAGACTATGTCCAAAAGTATTCTAATCCAACAGCGGCAATGTTTAATAATGGTGACATATATCTGCTAATCAACCCTATGTCATCTACCGTGAATGGATTAACTAGGCTTGAGATAGATGAATTAAAACTAGAAGTAAGCTATAGGGTACCTGCACCAAATTCAAATGTATTCTGGACAGCAGGCGTCAATGAAGGACAATTCCGGATTTCAAACTCACAAAACTTAAATAGCAATATCCACTTAGTAACAGATGAAAATGGTTTGACTACACTCAAAGGTTTAAAAATATCAAAAAATGCAGGAGCAGGAAAGGTATTGACTTCCAATGATGAAGGTAGGGCGACTTGGGCTGATTTACCACAACAAGACATTGACTTATTGTGGTTTAATAAGTCTGATACGGCTTATTATGCCAATGGTCCTGTGCAAGTAAATAATAGCATTGGTCAGCCAGCACTCATTTTTGATAAAGGTGAAAACAGGCTCAACAATGGCATCAACTTTGCTGAAACTGACAACAGATTATTTAATGTAATCATTGATGCCAACGATGATCAGACTAATGAGCAATTTAATATTTATAAAGATAACACAGAAGCACAGTCGCAAAACCCATCCGTAAGGTTTAATCTTGACGGGAATGACAGCTGGATCAATGGAGGAGGAAATTTAGGTGTGGGTACAGATACTCCACAACAAAAGCTTTCTGCCATAGGCACAGTAAGAGCTGCAAATGATCCTACTGAAACAGAATTTATAGAAATGAGACACGGTGGAAATCATGCCTTAATCAATACAGTAGGTGATGGTAAGTTGATAATACAACACGATGGAGTACACAAAATGACCATCCAAGATGATGGGAAAGTAGGTGTCGGCTACCTTGACCCTGCAGAACGACTGGATGTGAATGGTGCGATTAAAATCGGTAATACATCAAATACTACAACTCAAGCCGGAACTATAAGGTGGAATCCCATCACGAATAACTTTGAAGGATTTACCGGTTTAAAATGGCTGAGCCTTACTACGAATGAAGGATGGGGAAGTACAGTAGGTAATGAGAATCAATCATTTACTCCTGTACCTTTGGGACAAAATTTTGGTCATTTAGTTGATATTCATGAAAACATTGCAGTAACTAACACTCTCATTGGTATTAATGATTCTTTATACATTTTTAATTATGATGGCAATGAATGGACTATGGTACTTGCTATCGAAGATGCCAATAGATCTCTCCAAATTTTTCAAGACTACATTATAACATCTCAAGGTTCCACTGTTAGTATTTATCATTTTTCTAATGGAAGTTGGTCGCTTCAACAATCAATTTTTAATTCTAATTGGACAATATCCTCAGTCGATATTCATGAAAATACACTTGTTATCGGGAGTGAGTCTCAAAATCAAGTAAAAATATATATTAAAAATGGAGCTAATTGGAATTATGAAGCTACTCTTACACCATCTAATGGTCAACCTGGAGATAATTTTGGGCGATCAGTGTCGATATTTAATGACAGAGTCATAGTAGGTGCACCTATACGTAATAATAGTAAAGGAGCAGTGTATATCTTTAATAGGGTTGGCGTGGTATGGACAGAGGAAACCATGATAAGTGCCAGTGATGGCGCAAATAATGATTTTTTTGGGCAAGATGTTGATCTAAAAGGAAATTCATTTATCGTTGGAGCGTATTCAAAAAATCAAAATTCAATTTATGGGTCTGGAGGAGCTTATGTATATAAAAAAAATGGTGGTGCCTGGAACGAGACTATTCTTCCATTTTCATATTATGATGATAATTCATTATGCGGATACGCAGTAAAACTTAATGGCGTAGCAAACTTAGCCATAGTAGGTTGTCCTGAAATAACAAATCTCAATTCGACTGGAAACGGCCCCGGAAGAGTACATGTTTTTGCCCTAGATGGAAATAACTGGGCTGAAGAAATCATACTTACTGCATCGGATGGCGCACTCAGCGATGGGTTTGGCTATTCTGCATCTATTCATAGCGAGCATATCATTATCGGTGCTCCCGGTAAAAATTCTTCTAATGATGGTAAAGTTTATTTTTTTAAAAATCACTAATAATTTGCCAGTGGTGAAGCGGAAGGGCACGCACAAAAGTGATATCTAATACTGCAAGTCTAATTTATCACTCATTTTAAATTGTATATACTCAAACACCAATTTAAACACTTCAAATTAATCACATAAAATAAAAAGAACTTGGGTAAGATCATTCCTTTAAAAAATAATAATTCAATAAGTAAAAAATCTGGACCAGAAGCCCTTAAATTTGCGAGTGATATTATCCATTTTTGGCACAATATGCTAGAGGAGATCGATCACAAATTGAATGACCATTTAATACAAGAAGATGTCATTAAAAATACTCATCGTAGAAGATGAGCCACTCATATCTGAAGACATAGCAAGTATCATTACCAAAGAAGGCTATCAAGTCATTGGACAGGCTTATGATGGTATCTCGGCCTTGGATATCATACACAATAGAAAGCCCGATATTGTGCTGCTAGACATATCCCTAGATCATCAGATAACAGGCATCGATATTGCCAAAATTATCAATAATAAATATAGCATTCCTTTTATATTCATCACATCGTATTCAGACAAACAAACGCTGGACCAAGCCAAAAATCTACTGCCCGAAGGATATATCGTCAAGCCATTCAAGAAAAAAGACATCTTAGCTACACTTGAGATTGTAGCACATAGAGTAAAAATTCAAAAACAAAAATCACCTTATTTTTCGCTCGAAGAGATGAATCAGGGATTAGAAGATCAAATCACACCCAAAGAATACGATATTTTATTGGATGTAGTATCGGGCATGAGCAATGAAAAAATATGCGAAAAACACTATATCTCATTGAATACCGTAAAAACACATATGAAGCGTATCTTCGTAAAGCTCGAAATCGAAAACAGAAGTCAAATCGCTGCAAAGATGTATAGGAAGTAGGTTGACTTTGGTATACGAACTATTTACACAAACAGATCGTTCATGGTTATTTCGTTTTGCACTAGCATGTCTTTGTATTGATTATCGGTGACGCCATAAGTCGTAATCATAGTAAGGTGAACTGCTTTTTTAGTTTGACTAACTTCTTTAAAAACGGATATTTTTGATCTTAGATTATCAGCATAAGATTTGTTTATGGTGAAAGTATCTAAACTAAATTTACATTTACAAATATTTATAACATGATCTCTTCTATCTATTAGCAAGTCAATTTGTGCGGTTTTGTGTTCTGTATTTCCAATCCATGAAGCATTGTTAGAAAGTATGCCATGGATACCTAAAGCTTTTTTGATAGGATTGATGTGATCCAAACATACCTGCTCAAAGGTAAATCCCTGCCAAGCTCTGTGCGAAGGATGATCCATCAGGTGGATCCACTCATCGTTTATTTTGGCTTTACTTTGACTGATGAAATTAAAATAAAACGATGTATAATAATCAGACAATCTGTATATTGTATTTTTATGTTTGGCATCAAGTGCAATATATGACGTGATAAATCCACTTTCTTCCAAATCATTTAGTACTTTGGTCAATGTACCACCAGACTTCAATCCTGATTTTTTTATAATCTCATTCCGTAACATTCCACTTGTTTTCGTGGAAAGTGTTTCTACTATTTTTTCATAAGTTTCGTGCTTTTTAAAAAGTGATCGGTATAAGTTAAAAAACTCGTTTTTTAGTTTTGCACTTGGCCCAAAAAATAACTCCTGAATATTTTGAGTAGCACTCATTCCTGATTCTATGGCATCCAAATAATATGGCATACCTCCCATGCACATGTACAATTGTATTATCTGATACCTGTCAAACACACAGTTTTTTGAAAGTAACATTTCTTCTGTTTCTTTGAGAGAAAATGGTTCTATTTTCATACGTTGAGTGACTCGGTTATGTAATCCACCCGTATGATTTATCAATTCGTTGGTCATCCAAGAAGCAGCTGAACCACACACAATTAGGATGATATCTCTTCTGTTTGTTGCCCATGTGTTCCAAAAATGTTCTAATCCGATCATAAAATCCGTCCCATGCGTGTCAAGCCAAGGCAACTCGTCAATAAATATAATCTTTTTACGAGATTGGTCGATGGTTTCCAAATGAGCCATCAATCGCTGGAAAGCAACCAACCAGTTGTCAGATGGTGAATCATAATAAAGATTACTTTGTTTGGTAAGTTCCGTGTCAAAATTGAATAGTTGTTGCTTGGTATCTGCATTTGCCAACCCTGACATATAAAAATCAAATTTGTAGTCGAAAAACTCTTTGATTAAGAACGTCTTCCCAACTCGTCTTCTGCCATAAACAGCAACAAATTCTGATTTTTTACTTTTTAAAAATTTAGAGAGATTTTTTCGCTCTTTCTCTCTACCAATTAAATTTGTACCAGCCATCAAATGATATTTTAGGACAAATTTAATCATATTTGGCTAAATAAAGAACAATTTGCAGCCAATTTAGTGATTTATGTTATACATTTGGCTGTAATAATTAATATTTGCAGCCAAAAGTGTATAAATTGTTAAGATTTGGCTGAAAAATGTTAATTTTTATACAAGCAAATGTAAAGGATTGTATGCCTTTATTTTTGAGTTTGGGACTACACTATAAAATATCGTATCGCAGTTGCAAACTGAGACAATCGGATATTTAGTCTTTAAGTTACTTAGAGGTTTTGGCATAAGTAAATTTGATATTATACAACAAATAATAGTTATGTGATTTCATCTATTTTGACAAGTTCATATCCTTCTTGGTCGTCATATCCTGACTGATAGTATTCATCTGTATTAATTAATCTGCCAACTTTACATTTTAAAAACAAATTTTGATCATAATCTTCCTCAGCTCTTATTACACAATACATTTCTTCAGTTTCGATTACTAATCTATCAGGAAAACAATTTGGGTCAAGTAATTTGGGTTTAATTTTACTCAAATCAAATTCATTTAAATTTCGATGTACTTCTTGATAAAATGAGAATTTTTGAATTACGCCAATTCCATTAATTCCAAATCCATTTTTTGCTCTTAAAGATACTGAACCATTTTTACCAAAAAATAAATCATCATTTGATTTA
>DAOLFJ010000549.1:0-1847 GCA_035326365.1 Saprospiraceae bacterium
GGAAGAAGCTGTTATAAAAACACTAGTAGGACCACCACTTGAATGGTTTATATTCAAAGCATTACAACTTCCTTCACAGATTTGATCAAAACCAGTTATCGAAACATTAGGCTTTGAAATTTTTGTAAGAGTAATTATAGCACTGGTTTTAGGACACAATACGCCATCACCTACTTCATAGATAAATTCAAATGAACTTGCTGCCCCTGTAGGTGTGAAAATTCCATTGACAATAGGTTGGTTTTGAAAGAAAAAAGCACCTCCAGCATCAGCATTAGCATCAATATAATCATTCAAATTTAAGGTTTCCCCTTCACAAAATGTATTTGTTTGATCTATACCAGGGTTTAGAGAGTTTTGCAGACTTATGTTAATTCTAGCCGTATCGTTTAGACATGGCAAACTGTTTTGGATAACATAATAAAATGTAAATAGTCCCGACTGTATTCCATTTGTGGTCCACACGCTACCATTCAAGCCAATGTGATTATCAGGATTTAAAATAATTCCAGTTTTATTTGAAGTATTTATTATTGACAAAATATCAATTACCGATCCAACACACGAACTAATATTTACATCTTGACCAGCAGTATTAAATGGATTAATTGTTATATTAATCAATGCAGTATCTGCTAAACAGCCATTTTCACCAATAATGTAATGCACAAAGTAATTACCTGATAATAATGCGTTTACATTTACAGAAGACGGATTACTTAAATTTATGCCAGAAAAAGAAGCCTCCCAAAAACCGCCATTATCATGATTTCCAAGGGCTTGAACTAAGTTTAAATTTTGCATAGAACCTTCACATACTATAAGTGTATTATCCATACCAGCATTGTTCCTATCTCTCATTTCAACTCTTAAAATAGCTGTATCTCTACCGCAAAGTACATCTTCTACAATATAAGTCAAACTTGTAAATCCAACAGGTAAGTCTGTTATCTGAAAAGTTGTGGCATTAGAAATAGTATCATTTCCATTTTTCCAAATCCCACTCAACTGTGCATCCGTTTCTAAAAAACCTGATAGATTGACAACAGTTATTGCTGATTTACAATATTCTACTATAGTATCTCTTCCAGCATTAACTAAATTAATATCTACAAGATACAGTGCTGTATCCATACACCCAAAACCATCTGTAACCGTGACAGAAAAGGTACTGGGTATTAAAATATTCGTAAATGTTGCTGTGTCATTTATACTTCCTCCATTTGACCATTGATATCCTACGCCTCCTGTTGCAATTAGAGTAACATCACTACCTACACATACCTCATCATTACCCGATACATTTGCTGATGGATTATTTCTCACTGTAAGCGGGAATGTAACAATCTGAGGAAAACAAGGCCCTGCACCATCGGGATCATTGCTTGTAAAAGTAATACTAACAACATTATTTACGTCCGATGCAGAAGGAATATAACTTACATTAAATGGTGACACATTTGATGACGATAAAGATAAATTACCTGTACCATTGGTCGTAATAGCAACTTGTGTTGAAGTTCCTCCAAATAGTACATTATTTAAACGGAAAGTATCACCTTCACAAACGCTGCCTGTCATGGTCGGTAAATCAATGGTGGCTGGAGTTGCACAATCACAATTGACAGAAAATGGAATGCTGTTTTCACAACCCGTCATGTTATTTGTCACTAACATATTGTGCGCTCCATTCCCAATATTTGAAAAAATATTAGATGTCTGAGGCATTAATGCATCCAATTGATAGATATACTCCGAGCCAGTAGGATTTAAAACTATAAAACTGCCTATGGCACCATTACAGGTAATATTACTAATTATCGGTATTGGTGGAATAGGGTTTATAT
>DAOLFJ010000190.1:0-8921 GCA_035326365.1 Saprospiraceae bacterium
CTGTAATAATGGTAGCCATTCTGGATCTATAAATTCGTTTATGACTGTTTCAGGTCTTATGGCGTTGCTACGATATTTTTCGTCCCAGCAAGATATAAAAGCATCTGCCAATCCTAAACACATCACAGCGTATGCTTCCGTACTTTTTATAAAATCTGCATTCGATTGTTTACAGGCCAAACCTGTTATATTTACCCAATGACCTCCTGGTGTTATTTTTTTTGTAGCGTGCATAATGTGACCTGTAACATTCATTTTGAAAGGGTTACAATCCCAAAAATTCGCAATAGCTATTTCTTCTTCAGATGCATTTTTTACTTTTTCATATACAAATAGTGCTTCCTGGTAGTACTGACTGTTTTTATCTGTCATATTATAAGGAGTAGGAGGTAGCGGTTTGAATTGTGCCGCCGAGTCCATAACGAATGTTCTGATCTTATTCCACGATGGTTCTATGCCATCCATGTATGCTGGTGGAGTAGGTTTCCAAGTGGCTGGGTCATTTTGGAGACTGTATTTAGGGAATGACCTTGATTGTTTGTAATTGTCACCTGATGACCATTCAATAATATGTGTAGCCATAGCATCCGAAAAAGCCAGACTCCTATTGTACACATCTTCTGGCATTCCCGTTTTTTTATAAAAATCTAGTGCTTTTTGAATTTGTACTTGAATCGTATCTTCAGAGAAGATTAACGCTTTCCCTACTTTTAGAAATGTCAGTGTCGATGCCATTGGAAAACAATAATTTTTGCCCGCTTCTGGTGTAGGAGTTGGCTTTAGATGAGTAATCTGACCTGACAGTGAGATGTATGATGAATCGGCAAACCTTGCAGCTTCGTACGCACCTACACTTGCATAAACATAAATTCTACTCGCAACAGGTGGAGAGAATATATCATGTACCATGACATCCGTGAGTGATTTTACGGACTGATGAAGGATGGCTGTATCGGTAGCATCTTTTTGATAATTGGCATTATCTTGTTTGCACGAAAAGATAATTACACTGAAAAGTACGGCAAATAATAATCGAAACATTTATATAAAATTAGAAGTCTCAAAGATACAATTATTATCATTTAAATGAAGTATTCTGGTTTGTTTATCTAGTCTTTATTGACAGACTCACAATTGGATTGCGTTTTTATGATGGTAAATTTTTGGATGATTTTTCATTATTTCTATAAGTTAATTAGAAAAAACTTTATTGTTTTTGACAACCCATTAAACTTTCATGCTCATAAGTAGTCTATGTTGTGTACAGAATCGTAAACAAGATGACTTTTCCTGATGATCTCGAAATATTGACCATGATAGAGCAGCCTGCTTTGAAAGATGCGGGTTACAGACTTTTGGTTGGGAAATACAAAGAAAAATTGTATTGGCATATTCGTAGGATGGTGGATCATCACGATGATGCAGATGATATACTTCAAAACACCTTTATAAAAGTAGTAAGGAGTTTGAATGGTTTTCAGCAGCAATCTACTCTTTATACTTGGATGTACCGAATTGCCACCAATGAGAGTCTAAATTTTATTAAGTCAAAAAAAAGTAAATACAGCGAGAGTCTAGATAATTTACAACTTGAAGATGTAAGAGATAGTCAGTATTTTGATGAAAGTTCAGCTCTAAATCATCTGAAAACAGCCATCAACGCACTTCCTGAAAAGCAAAAATTGGTATTCAATTTAAGGTATTATGATGAAATGCCTTACCAGGAAATTGCCGATATCACTGAGACGAGTGTGGGAGCACTTAAAGCATCCTATCATCACGCCGTAAAAAAAATAGAAGAACATTTAAAAGCAACCGTATGACACATCAAAATAGTAATATAATCGAAGAAATAGTAGAAATGGCGCCGATTTTAGCTTCTATTCCGAAGTTGAGGGTCCATCAAGTACCAGAAAATTATTTTGATGAAGTAGAAGAAAGTATTATAAGTCAAATAAACATCATCAAAAGTGAAAATCAGGAGAAACAAACTGTACCATCGGATTATTTCGAAAAAATAGATGAAGTAATATTGAGTAGAATTGGTGATGATACGCAAGAAGCGAAAATAGTCTCAATACCTAGTTCGAGATTTGCATATATGAAATATGCAGCTATTCTTGTTGTTCTTGTAGCATCATTGGTGGTATTCAATATTCTAAAACCACAAGAAAATACGCAGTTAGCTTCAGAGCTTACACAAGCTGAAGTATTGGATTATATGGTAGATCATGCAGAAGACTTTGATATCAATATGCTGATAGACCAAGAAATCATAGATGAAACTACTTTGGACGATTTGTCATATATATCTGTAGAAGATGAAAATACAGATATATTCGAATCAGATTTTTAAGACCCCTAATTTTATTTAATCATATTTAATTTTTAAACACATGAACATGCAATCAAATTTTTTAAAGACATTTATTTTTTCATTTATATGCCTGAGTTTATCTTTCAGTGGCTTTGGTCAGGGAAGAAATAAAGAAAGGATAAAGGAAAAAGTAAAATTAGAAAAAGTCGCTTACATCACACAAGAGTTAGAATTAACGGAAGATGAAGCTCAGAAATTTTGGCCAATATACAATGCTTATAAGGAAGAATCTGGAGCCATGAGAGCTTCGATGGATATACGCCCAAAAAAGGACATGTCAGACAAAGAAGCTGAAGATATGCTTTACGCTATGCTCGATGCTAAGTCCAAAGAGATAGATATCCAGAAAAAGTACATTGGCAAAATGAAGTCAGCCATTCCTGCTAAAAAGATTGCGATGCTATTTAAAGTAGAGCGTCAGTTTAAAGAAAAGCTTGTGAGCAATGTCAAAGAAAGACGAAAGAATAGAATGGAATAAGTAGTTATTCTGTAATGTTTTTCAAGGTAAAAAAGGTCTGAACGAAAGTTGAGGCCTTTTTTTATTTGAAAAAAGAACAAAAGGTACCATTTATTAAAGAAAGTTATTTTAGTTTTGTACTTAAATTTGTGTAATCATATTAAATCAAAACAATCATGACAAAATATATTATAGTAATCATCATGGCGTCTTTTATCATCGCTTGTGCAAATAAGGACAATAAACCTAAAGAAACATCATCATCTACTACGGAAACAGTAGCGCTAGATGGACAAAAAATATATAAACAAAACTGTGCGCTTTGTCATGGACCCGATGGTAAGCTTGGAGCTAATGGATCTAAGGATCTGACCATTTCTGACTTTGACCTGAATGAAAGAATAGCTATGATTACCAAAGGTAAAGGTGTGATGACCGCTTTCGAGAATATACTTACATTACCTGAGATTAAAGCAGTGGCAGAATATTCTATGACACTGAGTCAAGCGAAATAGTCTGATAATCAATGATATAAAAAAAAGTTCTTGCTGGACAAGCAAGAACTTTTTTATTTTGTGCTATATAATAAACTGGATACTCATAAGTGAACTAATGAAAGCCAATATTACGTGGCTCTATAATTATCTAATCAAACCAACAGGCATATTTTTGTCAAAATCACCCATTATTTCAGGATTCTGAGCATTCATGGTATAACTTTTAACATTGGTAGATACGTAATCATAAAGCTCAGTGACTGTGATTAGTTTGTCACTATTTTTATCTGCATTACCTTTTAAACCTTTGATGAGAAAATGTGAGAAAATGCCCTGTCTAAGTCCTCCATATTCTAGTGATACTTCTTCTTTTTTGGAAGACATCATGATCGCTGTTCCGCCATTTATAGTATTATACGCGCTATAAAATTTCTCCACAGCAACATTCCAAGGTGTCCGAGCTGAAGCAATCATTGATCCTGAATGACATGCATCTGTGATAAATAGTTTATGTTTGGCATCAGAACTGTTTAATAAATCAAGGATTTGTCCATACGCCATGTGGCCTTTTTTACCATCAAAATCGCTCGGGACAAAAGCTCCATCAAGTCCATGACCAGACAAATAAAGCATTACAACATCATTATTATCTGCTTTAGATACTATATTATTTATTTCTTGTGAAATACTCTTGTTAGTGGCAGCATCATCTATCAATATTTTGATATTATCATCTGGAATCGCACCACCTTCTGGACTTTTTAAGAACGCATATAATTGATATGCATCATCATCGGTATATTTTAGTGATTGCATATGATTGTAAGACGCAACACCTACTATCAGCGCAAAAATCTCTGTTTGACCATTATCTTTTTTTGTTTTTGAAGGTGTTGGCTCAATGGTTGCAATTTCTACCTTTGGTTTTGCAGGAGTGATTTTTTCTACGGGAACGCCGTCATTCCATATGGCTGCATAAACAGTACCTTTTGCAAAGTGCATTGTTCCTTTACCGTGTGGTGCATGGTTTTGCCAGCCGCCTTCATATCTATCTCCATTGGCGTATTTACATATTCCTAAGCCAGATCCTTCACCATTTACAAAATCTCCTTCATAAACAGAGCCATCACCATATCTGAAACTCCCTTTCTCTGCGTTACAATACTGTTTGGTACAATCCTTAAGTTTAGGTTTTTGCTCCGTCAAGATAATTGTTGATTCTTGATTTTCTTGATATTTTGTCTCTTGTAGTAATTTGTTCATGTGGTACTTATGCTTCATTTTTTTTCCACCTGCATACGCAATACCTTCACCATGTTTTTTACTTTTGGACCATTCACCTTCGTAATATGAGCCATCTTTTCTGACAAGTTTTCCAGTACCACTAAATTCACCATCTAGGAAACCACCTACATAGTAGTCGCCATCAGAAAAAACGTAACGTCCTTTGCCTGAAGATTTGCCATTTACCCAGTAGCCAGTGTAAACATCGCCGTTTCTGTACACCATTTTACCTGATCCTGAAATGAGACCTGATGAAAAATTGCCTACGTAGACATCACCTGTGGCAAAAGACATTTTTCCTTTTCCGTTTTTGTCACCATTTGAAAATTCACCTTCGTACTTACTACCGTCTGACAGGTAAAAAATACCATTTCCATGTGGTTGAGATCTTAAAAAAGTTCCTATGTACTTTGATCCATCTTTAAATAAATACGTACCTTTGCCATTGTTACAGTTGCCTGAGATACAACTTGCAAGTAGGTTGTCAGAAGGCAGTATTGCTGCCGCCACAAAGGATATTAAAATGATTGTTTTATACATAAGATAAGATAAAAATGTTCTTTTTAAAGGGTAAAGTTACACGTAACGACCAAAATTATCAGTTTATAAACCATTTTTTTAATCAAATTATTACAAAAAAATCTTATTTTATGACAAGGTTAACATTATTTATTTTTATGATCTGTGTAGGAATGTTTTCTTGCAAAAATGCAAATACGGAGACGGCAGAAGCAAAAGAAGACGGAATTCACTTCGGTGAGACTATTGACACAACAGGAGCGATTAGCTTTGAGAGTCTTTTATCTCAGATGACAAGTGCAGATTCTATTGAAACTAAAGTCAATGGTACAGTATCTGCAGTTTGTCAGACTAAGGGATGTTGGATGGATTTAGTTTCGGCACAAGACACTACTAAAACAGAGCTTTTTGTCCAATTTAAAGATTACGGTTTTTTTATGCCTAAGGATCTTGCTGGCAAAAATGTAACACTCCAAGGTAAAGCTTATAGAGAAGTGACATCTGTGGATGACCTTAAACATTTTGCTGAAGATGAAGGCCTGTCTGCTGAAGAGATTGCAAAAATCACAGAACCAAAAACAGAATTAAAGTTTATGGCATCAGGCGTGGTCATTAGATAGTTAATTTATTGTATATCAATGTATTTATATCAATATTCAACGTAGTGAAATATTAATTTTACCAACTTTGGGTCTGGTATTATTTATTGAACTTAAGATACAAGATCTATTTTGTAAATAGTTTTTGATCTATATGTTTCATTTGGTTTGAGGAGAGTAGATGGAAAATTTGGATGATTGGGTGAGTCGGGATAGTGTTGTGTTTCTAAGCAAAATCCAGCATAATTTTGATAGAGTCCATTTTTTCCATTTACATCATTGAGCCAATTTCCAGTGTATAATTGTATGCCTGGTTCAGTAGTGAATACTTGTAATCTTCTACCAGTACGTGGGTGCTGTGCAATAGCTGCTACTGAATTTATTTGGCCACTTATAACATAATTATGGTCATATCCATTGGCTTTATTAAGATTTGGATCATCATTTTTTATGCGCAAGCCTATTTCTGTCATTTCTGAAAAATCAAGGTTAGATGCTTTAATATTCATGATTTTTCCTGTAGGAATAAGCAATTCATCGGTTTCGGTAATACTATCAGCGTTAATTTGTAAGTGATGATCTAAAATTGTAGTTTCAATATCACCACTTAGATTGAAATAACAATGATTGGTTAGGTTTATATGTGTTGGCTGATCAGAAGTAGCTTCATAATCAATTGTCAACTGCCCTTCATTATCAAATGTATAAGAAACTTGAATCTTTAAATATCCAGGGTAACCTTCTTCTAGATGTGGACTTTCGGTACTGAGGTGAATAGTTATATTTTCCGAATTTTCGATGATCTGGTAGTCCCATATTTTTTTATCAAAACCTACATTTCCACCGTGTAGATGGTGAGGCGGATTATTTCTTGCTAATTTATACGTCACATCATCGATAGTAAATTTACCATTGGCAATTCTATTGGCATATCTACCAACTATCGCTCCAAAATATGGATGATTTTTTTGATAATCGGAAATATTTTTACAACCAAGAAGCACATCTGAAACATTTCCCTTGTTATCAGGACAAAACCAAGCGTGAATAATACCACCATAATTAGTTATGGAAAGTGAATGTTGGGCGTCATTTTTTAGAGTAATCAGCACTACATTGTTGGATAACGCACTGTCTATTTTCTGGATGTCAATGTTCATTAGGAATGGATGTAAAACTTACGTATTAAAATAAATATGTATATATAATCGGCGTAAAAACTACCGTAAAAGTAAGCTGAAATGTCGAAATGTAGACAAAAATAGTTAATTTTTAAATTTTAACACTTTTTTAGTAGCTTTATTGTGATATGTTTGTTATTTTTGCCCAATATAAAATTTATTCCAATGAATAGAAGTTTACTTTTTGTTATATTATTAGTCTGCGGCTTGAAATTGTCAGCGCAATATTCACAGAGTCCCGCAGTAACAAACATCTTTACTTTGCCTAGCACTGAGGAAGTTGTCCTTGATGTAGTATACACAACAAATTCTGATACTAATAAAGTATATTGGAAGTTTGAGAAAGCTTCAACTTTTGATCCTGCTTGGGAATTTTATGTATGTGATTTGAATCTTTGTTATTCATCTACAACTGAGAGATGCCCACCTACAAAACCAAATGTAATGAAAGTGGGAGGAAACTTATTCCAATATCACTTTAAACCTCACAATACAAATGGTTCTTCCACTGTTACAGTAAGGTTTTATGCTGATAAAAATTTTACACAAGAGACGCATAGTACTGTCATAAATATTAATATCTCAGAGTCAGTTTCTACAAAAGATTTAAATAATTTAAATAACTTAAAGGTTTACCCGAATCCGGCAACTGATTATTTTCAATTGTCGAATGCTACGGGTGTAAAAAAGATAGTAATATACAATATGTTCGGTAAAGAGGTAAAATCTTACTTCCATTACTCAAATGCTCAACACGAGATATCTGAATTAAAAACAGGCATGTACATCGTAAAGCTACTGAATGATAAAAATAAAGTCATCAAGTCCGTTAAACTTAATAAGAGTTATAGCGGGGTATAATCCTTGATACTTATCAAAATAGCATAAAAAAAAGACCTTGTGTGTATCATGCAAGGTCTTTTTTTTTTTTGTTAAATACCCAAATCAGCAACTTTGGCTACTACAAATTAAGCATATAAACACGTGTTTTTTACTGTAAAATTCATCTTTGGGAATTGACCATATACATAATAGGATATTCTTTCCATGATATGGTTGTATAATATTTTGGGCAGTATTTTTCATAGGATATTTCAAGATGGTGCAGTATATAATGTGCTTTAAATTTGGCAAATGAACGTCAAATTAATTTTATTTTTAAAATTAATAATCAACTTATGCTTGTTTTGTAATATAATGAGTACTTTTACAGTATAAAAAATTTATCTGATGAATAGAATATTACTTTTATTGATTTTCGTTGTATTTAGTTCTCAATTACTTTCTCAGTTTACGCAAACTCCAGCACTTGTAAATATTTCCATACCAGCTTCCAGAACTGAAACAGTTGAACATGTGGTATATACACCACCTTCCGATTCTATGCTTATCTATTGGAGAGTTGAAAAGGCCTTAGATTTTAATCCTGATTGGATTTTTTTTGTATGTGATCTGAATCTTTGTTATGGTCCTACCATAGAGCGTTGCCCTGGGAATAAACCGAATTTAATGTTATTGCCTGAAAATATGTTTATGTATCACTTCAATTCTGATAGTATCGTAGGTATGTCTTCAGTGACAATTAGGTTTTATACAGACAAAAACTTTACACAAGAAATACATAGTACCACTATTAATATCAATGTCACGGGCGTTTCTTCCACCAAGGATTTAGGTGGGTTGAATACTCTAAAAGTTTACCCTAATCCTGCGACTGATTATTTCCAAATCTCAAATACTGTAGGTGTAAAAAAGATTGTAGTGTACAACATGTTTGGCAAAGAAGTGAAATCTTATTTCCACTATCCGAATGCCCATCATGAAATATCTGAACTTAAGACAGGTATGTACATCGTTAAATTAATCAATGACAAAAATAAAGTAGTCAAATCTGTAAAGCTCAATAAGATTCATAGCGGGGTATAGTATTGAGCTTTTTATCTGTATATATAGCAAATAAAAAAAGACCTTGAGTAATAAAGCAAGGTCTTTTTTTAGAGTATGTTT
>DAOLFJ010000550.1:0-1844 GCA_035326365.1 Saprospiraceae bacterium
CTGCTTATTTGGGGGATTTGCTGAATTGCTTAGGAATGCAGACTTTGATTTTTGGGTGTAGTGTTTTAGTCTTTGGCAGTTTGATAGTGGATTGCTATTTGATGTTTTTCATTTGTAGAGTGGTGTCCCAAAAACATGGAATACCATAAATAAAACCGATAAGCAGCAAATAATTAGGGAGGCAGCTTTGTCAAGATTTTCGGTGTAAAATATACAGGAACAAAGCAATGCACTGAATCCAAGCCATATTTTGCACCGAAACCTGCAAGGCTCGATCTTTACAAAGCTAGGGCATGGATTATCTTTGCTGGTCGGTTTTTATTTAAGTTTGAAGAATCAATATTAAAATAAAGATGTTGTTATTTTGAATGGTGTGTGTATGGGCAAGGAATAGATAAGATAATACAAAAGTTCAACCTAGCACTAATGACCATTACAAAACCTATTCTATTCGGGCGATCCATTACAAATTTCATTATATATCCGTTCAATAATATCAATAAATTTATTTTTTTCACAAATTTTAATAAGTTCTTCAAAACTATCTGAATTGGTGTGTTTAAGCAGTAATTCCTTTTTTCTTTCCACATTTAGCTTTGAATAATGAATTGCCCATAGTAATGATTCTTTATTCTTAATTGAGAAATTGCTGTTATAATTTAATTTGAGTCCAATTAATTCTGATTTGCGATTGTCTAGATCACCTTGTTTCAATCTTTTATTTGCCCATTCAGTTATTATTTTATTAGGTTTGGGGTATAGCAAAAGTCTGTTTTGAATATGAATAGATTTGTCATAATTATGAACAAGCCATTCAATATTTTCTTCGGAAAGTTCTATGTCTTTTATTGTAACGGATAAGCTCCATGAGATTTCTTCATTAATGTTTGTAATAAGCGATTTAAAAATATAAAAGAGTTTATCTGATATTACTGGATCTACTAAAGTCTTGTCACTTTGCCAACGAATTAATTTTATTAATGTGCCCTTTTGAAATCTTTGATTAAGATTTATTTTATTTATAACAACATCAAGTAGGCAATTCAATGTTCTCTTATCTCGTTTTGCATACTTTATAACATTCTTATACTCAATTATGGCTTTGTAGTTATTTAGAATCTCATCAGGAATATTTATTGGAAAGTATTTAAGATATATATTTTCTAGATAATGAAATTGATCTAATGTTAATTTTCTCATGGAATAATAGTCACATTTGTATTTTAAAGGAATATTGCACAAATTTCCGCTTTGCTCAACTCTTATTTATATAAAATCTCTTTGTCTCTTCCATTTTCAAATCATATTAAAACAATTGAAATACGAAAGTTAGGTAACATTATTCGCATTTTAAAGATTTTATTATTTTGCAAAAAGAAATCACTGCAACTTACGATACAAATATAAGAGAGATTATTAATTTTAGTTGATTTACAATAAAAATATTATGTCAAAGTGCTTAAAAATCTAAAACTCAGACTCAAAAAGCACTGTGGTACAAGACCTATCTGCCTCTGTAAGTACTAAAACTGTACTCTGATGTTTATAAACTCCTGGAGGAACATAATAAGCAGAACAAATACGATCTCCACCTAAAACTGCTGCATCATTATGAACCACATCATCTGGATGACAAATCCCCCAATCTTTTAAAACATGACGCTCTAAACAATAACGAACAAATGGACCTAATGGTGATCTCTCTAATGTAGCTGCATAAACTCCTGAACTAATCACAACCTTACCTAACTCAAAACGACCTACTACATCTGGTGAAAAACTCATAACTAAGAAATATAAAATGAAAAACTAACTGTACAGCCAACTCGACCATACTAACGGAT